>CAZPIR010000284.1:0-5604 GCA_964586085.1 uncultured Anaerolineaceae bacterium
CGAAAAAGTAAAAAAGGAAGCGGTTGCGGTTGACCTCGCCGAAGCTAAGATTGTCGTGTCCGGTGGACGCGGCGTCAAGGATGCACAAGGGTTTGAAATCGTCAAGCAACTCGCCAGCACACTCGGCGCGGCAGTTGGCGCATCACGCGCGGCGGTGGACGCGGGCTGGATTGATTACAGCACTCAGGTCGGTCAGACCGGCAAAACGGTCGCGCCGCAGTTGTACATTGCCGCCGGCATTTCGGGCGCAATTCAACATATCGCCGGTATGTCGTCTTCCAAGGTCATCGTCGCTGTGAACAAAGACCCGGACGCGCCCATTTTTCAAATCGCCGATTACGGTATTGTGGGCGATCTCTTCCAGGTCCTCCCCATCCTAAACAATGAACTGAAACAAGTCCTCGCCGAAAAATAAATGCCAGCCCGCCTTGCAAGTTGAGGCGGGTTGATTATCACGAATGCGCCATTAAGGCTATTGCATTCCAGGAACGATTCAATACAATGTAGATGCACCGATAAAGGCAAACTCGTCGAAAGACGAGGACGCAAAGCCACGGGCCCTCACCTCATCCTTGAGTCGGGTCGCCGGGTTGCCATAGTGGAATGACACGCTCGACCTCGCAAGACCGGCGTGTGATTTTCTCTGACGCGTTCGCAAAAGCCTGTCAACCTTAATCGGTGCGACAGGTTTTTTCGTTGGCGTGAGGGTTTATGTTCAAGTTTATTCATTGTGTGCCCTTGATCATCGTTGGCTTTCTTATCGGATGCACCTCGCCGCCCACCGCGACACCTGCCATCATCACACCCACACGCACATCATCGCCATCTGTCGGCGCAACACCCACACCCACCAACGGATTCACCCGTACCCCATCCTCCACACCCATCGTTCCCACATACCCGTTTGTCGCCGCAATGCCGGTGCTGGCAAATTATGCAAACATGGCTGGCATCAGCACCGTGCGTCAACAATTCAGCGCGATCAAAGCATTAGGGTTCAACCTGGTCGCGCAATCGTTCGAGCCGACCTCAACACCGTACGATTGGCTGGCATATCTCCAAGCGGCGGAGCAAGCCAACCTTGCCGTGATTGCTACATTCACCAGCACACCGCCGGTGTGGAAAGATTCGTCTTTTGATTTAGGCGTGAACGAAGCATTTCTCAAAGCCACCCAAGCGCATCCGGCGATGTACGCTTTTGTCATCATAGATGATCCGTTCAATCCCAAATTCAACAACACAATCACAAGCGAACGCTTGCGCCAACTGTACACGCAAACCAAGCATGTCGCGCCGAATACGCGCCTGCTCGTCTTGTTCCACAAATCTATCGCCAAAGCCGAAACGAGCAACACACTCAACGTCGCCTTTAAAAGCGGTCAGTGCGATATTTGCGTGATTGACGCCTACGAGTTTCGCAACACCGGCGATGGCAATCGTTTTCGTCGCGACGATTTAATCGCGCAACAACGCGTGTCGCGCGCCGTCATCAAACGTGAAGCGCCCCAGGCACAATTATGGACAACCGCGCAAGTGTTCGGCGCGACCGCGCGCAATCCCGGCGATGAGACGACTTGGTTTTATATGCCTCGAGCAGACGAGTTGCAACAGTTGACCGAGGTGCTCACCTCGAACGAGTTGCAACAACGCGGCAAGCTCGATGGCATCATCTGGCTCGAATGGGCATGGGATTGGGAATCGCGCCGTGCCATTCAAGCGACGTTAGGCGCAACCGAATTTGCCGCGCAACGCGAATGGATCAAAGTTTTTGCGCGGCAACTGAAACTCTTGCCCTAGCCACACGCTTGACACACCGGCAAGCACGAGTAGAATGCGAGCATTCTGTTTTTCCCGATGACGCGAAAGCAGAATGCTCTTTGTTTAAGGAGACGCATGAGCCAAGCAACAATCACCCACGAACATATTATCACCGCGTTGAGACAAGTCCTCGAACCACGCGCCGACGTGCTGGCGATGTGGGAAGGCGGCGCGGCGGCATTCGATCGTGTGGACGAATGGTCGGACATTGATCTCCAAGTGGATGTGCAAGATGATCACGTCGCCGAAATTTTTCCGCTCGTCGAAGCGACGCTTGCCGCGCTCTCGCCCATCGAACTCCGTTACGAAATTCCGCAACCTGCCTGGCATGGACACGCCCAGGTATTTTACCGTCTCCGCGACACGAGCAAATTTTTACTCCTCGATTTCGTTGTGATCCAGCACAGCAACGCCAATAAATTTCTTGAACCGGAAATTCACGGGCATGCCCTCGTGCATTTCGACAAAGCCAACGTCACCGCGCCGCCGACCTGGGATCAATCGGCGCACGCGAACAAACTCCGCGCACGGCTCAACACTCTGCGCGTGACGTTCGACCTGTTTCAAATCATGACGCTCAAAGAACTCGCCCGGCACAATGACATCGAAGCGCTAATGTTTTATCACAGCTTTACCTTGCGTCCGCTCGTCGAAGTGTTGCGGATGCAACACGCGCCCGCGCGGTACAATTTTCACACGCGTTACCTGTACTATGATCTGCCCAAAGCAATCGTGCGCGAACTTGACGCGCTCTTTTTCGTAGCGAATGCGGACGAACTGCGCGTCAAACGCGAGCGTGCCGCCGCGTGGTTTTACGCCACGCTCAATCAAATTCAGGTGTAACTGCATTCTTTTAATTCGTAGAGGTCTAACATGGCAACCGGCTGGATGCATGTTTTCAACACCGTCAACGCCGCAATCTTGCGTTCGCGTTGGCATGGCTTGATTTCGCGCGACACAATGCTCGTCGAATTTACCGGCAAAAAATCCGGCAAAACATTCAGCACACCCGTGAATTATGTGCGGCAAGGCAACACACTCTTTTTTACCTCGCGCACCAATCGCACGTGGTGGAAAAATTTGCGCGGCGGCGTGTCCGTACGCGTTTGGGTGCAAGGTCGTGGTTTGACCGGCCATGCCTACGTGGACGAAGAGGTTGTGCCGGTCATCGCAAGTCTGCGCGTCATTGTCGAAAAGTCGCCGATGTTTCGCCGCGCATTTAAAATTACGCAACCCTCGCCTGCGAATGCCGAGTTAGCCATCGCCGCACAAAACCGTCTAGTGGTGCGCGTGGAACTGGATTAGAACGCAACGTCAACCCAGATGCGGGGTTATATTTTCGAAGGAGAAAACATGACCAAAACACTCATCATCGTCAATCCCAATTCGGGCAGTGGGCGCTGTGCCAAAACTTGGCCCCTCATTCAAGCCGCCCTGGACGAAAATAATTTTGCCTATGATTATGTGCTGACCGCCGCGCCTCTGCAAGCAATGCAATTCGCGCAAGACGCCAAACGCGATGGCTATGACAATGTGTTTTCGATTGGCGGCGACGGTACTTCTAACGAAACGGTGAACGGTTTGATGCACGCCGCCGGCGACGGCATTGCCGGCACGTTCGGCGTCATTCCCATCGGTTCGGGCAACGATTTCGCCAAAATGTTTCCGGCGCCGCGTCATCCCGGCTCGCCGCAACCGAATTGGCAAGACGCCATCAAACACATTCTCGAAAACAAAACTCGTCTGCTGGATGTGTGCCACGTCACCGCCACGCGCGGCACGGAGAAAAAATCGCGCTATTTTATGAACGCGCTCGATACCGGCTTTGCCGCGCAAGCCAACAAGCACGCGCACGATTTTCCCCAACTGACGAGCACGATGATGTATCTCGTGGCGATTTTCAAAACGATGATCAAATTTTCGATTGACGATCTCACCGTGCAACTCGATGATCGCACCATCGCGCAGACCACCACGCTCGCCGCCATGTCGAACGGACGTTGCATCGGCGGCGGATTTTGGATGGCGCCCAATTCACTCCCCGACGACGGATTGATTGATGTCACCGTCGCCGACGGGCTGGGTCGCCTCGGCATCCTCTCGCTGATTCCCAAAGTGATGAAGGGTACGCACATCACCGACCCACGCATCAAGACCGCGCGCTCATCGCGGGTCACCATCACCGGCAAGCAGTTGATTAATTTTGAAACCGACGGTGAAATTTGGTTTGATGGCGCGGAACGGCTAGAGATCCATGTTCTGCCTCATCGTTTGCGCGTGATTGGTTAACGCGCGGCAAGACCCGCAGGGTTTTGTAAAACTCTGCGGGTCTTGTTTTTTATTGCACATCGGTTAAAATACGTCGGCACTGAAAAACACAGGAGCACACGCTTTGAACCTCGCGCAATTCATCAACCAAAATTCGTACTGGGTCATCACATCATTCGGCGCCCTCATCGCGCTCGTCGTCGTTCTCGTGCGCTTTCGCCGGTCGCGCGTCGGCTGGGGCGCGCTCGCCCTACTCGTCGTCTTGATCGTCGCCGGAAATTTTCTCCTGCGCGTCGGCGCGAGTGAGATCGAAACCACCGCGCAGTTCGATCAAATCGTCGCGTCGAATTCGCCGGTCGTCCTGGAATTTTATTCCAACTACTGACTTGCGTGCATGAATGCGCGCCCCGTCGTGGACGGGTTACAGCAACAGTACGCCAACCGTGTGCGCATCGTGCGCGTGGACATTATGACGCCGGCGGGACGCGACCTGGGCGAACGGTACGGTTTTCAGTTCACCCCATTTTTTGTCGGGCTTGCCAAAAACAAAATCATCTGGCAACAACGCGGACTGGTCCCAACATCTGAACAACTCGATCAACTGATTGCGAATTAAAACTTGGATAAACGAATCCTCTTGCTCTTTTTCGATGGCTGGGGTTTGGGTAACGACAACCCCGCCACCAACCCATTTCTCTCAACGCCCCTGCCAACGCTACGCGGCTTGTTCGATGGCACAATGCCGACAAACACGAACGGGCATTATCACTCGGCGCGCGCCACACTCGTCCCGACCGATGCGACACTCGGCGTCCCAGGTTTGCCGCAGAGCGGCACCGGGCAAACGACGATTTTCACCGGCGTCAACGCCGCGCGGGTGAACGGCGAACACTTTGGTCCGTATCCGAACGAAACCTTGCAAGCGATTCTCGCCGACCACAATATTTTTCATCGCATCCTCGCGGCAGGACACAGCGCGGCATTTGCAAACGCCTTCCCGCCCTTTTTTTTCGACCGGCTTGCGCGCAACAAGGCACGCCGCTCGGCGACGACGCAAGCCGTTGGCGCGGCAGGCGTGCGTTACCGCGACATTGACGATTTGCGCGAGGGTCGCGCGGTCAGCGCATTCGTCACAAACAAAATCTGGGTCGAGCATGGCGCGAACGTGCCACTCATCACCGCACGTCAAGCCGGACAAAATCTGGCACGACTCGCGCGCGAGCACACGTTCACCGTCTTTGAATATTTTTTGACCGACGCGGCGGGACATAAAGCGAATCCCGAATACACTGCGCGCGTGCTCGCCGAAGTGGACGACATTTTTGCCGGCGTGCTCGACGAGCAGGACGATGAAACACTCGTCCTCGCGACAAGCGATCATGGCAACCTTGAAGATTTGTCGGCAAAGAAACACACGCTCAACCCGGTACCGACAATTTTAATTGGCGCCGAGCGCAAAAAAATCGCGGGGCACATTCGGTCACTGACCGACCTGGCTCCCGCGATTGAAAATTATCT
>CAZPIR010000285.1:0-5583 GCA_964586085.1 uncultured Anaerolineaceae bacterium
CGTTTCAGAATGCCCAACTCACCGCGTACTTGAATGACCAGGAAATTTTTTCGCGGCGCGTCAACCTCGCGCCCGATTCGGCGGAGCGCGTGGACACGTTGAAGGTGAAACTGGGCGAGGGCGCAAATATCTTGCGGCTCAAAGTAAACTGGGGTCCACCCACGCTTTCCGATAACACGTACGATTTGAATTATTGCGATATGGGCGAAATCAATCCGCTCGGCGCGATTTTGTTTGCGATGGGCAAGCGATTGATGAAATGAACATAATTTTCAACGCAACATTTTTGAATCAACCGAATACAGGGAGCGGGCAATATCTACGCGCATTACTGCCTGCATTGAAAGAACTCGACGCCTCGAACGAGTACTCGTTGGTCTCTCCGTCGTCGGTCGTCGGCCGTCCGTCTATTGTCGAGAATCTCGCCAAAGTCTGGTTCGAGCAAATCGCCTTTCCGCGCGTGTGTCGTTCGTCGCGTGCCGACTTTGCGCACGTGCCGTACTTTGGCTCGGCGTTTTTCCCGGGTGTGCGTACCGTCGTCACGATTCACGATTTGATTCCGATGTTGTTGCCGATGTATCGCGGCTCGCCGCTTGTGCGCGCGTACACGCAACTCGCCGCGCTCAGTGCGCGCCGTGCCGATGCGATCATCGCCGACTCGGAATGTAGCAAGCGCGATATTGTGCGCTTGTTGCGCGTCCCTGAATCGCGTGTGCATGTGATTTATCTCGCGGCGGATGCGCGCTTTCAACCTGGATTAGACCCGACGCACGTTCGCGGCAAGTACGCGCTCCCGGAAAAATTTCTGCTTTACCTCGGTGGGTACGATCAGCGCAAAAATGTGCGCGTGATCCTGGATGCGTTCGCGCAGTTGCCGGACTTGTATCGTGCCGGTGTGCGCTTGGTGATGGCGGGTGTGAAACTGGGACGCGACTCGGAATTTTTTCCCGACCCGCGCCGACTCGCGCGCGAAGCAAATTTGCCGGACGATGCGGTGCAATTCCTGGGCTGGGTGGACGAGCAAGACAAGCCGGCGTTGTATGCGAGCGCGACGGTGTTTTTGTTTGCGTCCATCTACGAGGGATTTGGTTTGCCGCCACTCGAAGCGATGGCGTGTGGTACGCCGGTGCTCGTTGCGAACGCATCGTCCTTACCCGAAGTCGTCGGCGATGCGGGGATTCTGCTTGATCCACACGATGCGGGTGCGTGGGCAAACGCGATGCGCGATGTGTTGAACAATCCAGGTCGGCGCGACGAAATGCACACGCGCGGAATTATGCAAGCGCAAAAATTTTCCTGGCATCGTGCCGCGCAAGAAACGCTCCAGGTTTATCGCGCGAGATTGTGAATCCAGCGTTTCGAGAAAAATCGCCACACGGCAAACGTGAACTTGGTTATTTCGTCGCCGTACGTGCAGACGTAAACCCAGAATGCCGGCAGACCAAAAATGAACGCGGCGCCTGCCGCGAGCGGCACACCCAGAATCCACAACGGGACAGTGTCAATCACTGCCACAAAACGCGCATCGCCCCCCGCGCGTAGAATGCCGACGACAAACAGCATGTTTGAGGTTTTGAGCCAGAACATGACGGCGATCAAATGCAAAATCGCGCGCGCCAGTTCGCGGGTCGTCGCATCAATGTTATAAAATCCCAGGATGAAATCTGCGCCCAGAAAAATGAGTGTGCCCATGGTCAAGGCACTCGCGAGCGCGATGCGCCAAAAGCGCGTCGCGTAGCCGAATGCCATGTGTTCCTCACCCGCACCCACGCGATTGCCGATCATGATCGCCGCCGAATTTGCCAACGCGACGAACGGCACGTATGCGAGCGTCTCGATGCTTCCGGCGATGCTGATCGCCGCGATGGATTCGGTCCCGATGCGTCCATAGATCGAGTTGTAGATCGAAACGCCAACCGACCATACGATTTCATTGACGGTCACCGGCAAAATCGTTTTGAGCATTTTGAAAAGAAAGGCGCGCTCGAACGTAAACATTTCGCGCAGAGACGCCGCGGCAATCATGCGATAGCCATACGTCACCGCGAGGAGCGAACCGCATTCGAGCCAACGCGCGATGGCGGTGCCCAGTCCACTGCCCAATGCGCCGAGTGCCGGCAAACCGAACGCGCCAAAGATGAGTCCGTAATTCATCGCCGCGCCGAGTGTCAACGCGATGACGCTGGTTGTGACCGGCAGGCGCACGTTGCCAGTACTGCGGAGCGTCACCGAGAATGCTGTCGTGATGGCAAATGGCAGATAGCTCAACCCGACGATGCGCAGATACTCGCTTCCCAACGCGATCACCGCGTGGTCGGTCGAGTAAAGCGCAAGTGCGTGTTCGGGAATGACGAACGCGACGAACGAGAAAATGCCGGCACCAAGCAAGCCAATCGTCAACGCGATGCCGAGCACGCGACGAATGTTTTCGACATCGCGCTTGCCCCAAAACTGCGCGACGAAAATCGCCGAGCCACTGCCCATCCCGAACAAGAGCAGGTTGAGTAAAAAGCCAATTTGATTTGCCAAACCCACCGCGGCAACCGCGGTCTCGCCTAACTGCCCAACCATCATCCCAGTGAACAAAGTGAGCAGGGCAAAGATCAATTGTTGAAACGCAATCGGAAGCCAGAACTTGACCAGTGTTGCGAAAAAAACCTTGTCGCTGAAAAATTCGCGCACGAATGTCCTCAAAGACGAGATGGATTACAAAACGAAGCGGATTATACCACACCCCAAATTTTTCTCGTGTGTGGATAGAACAAGCGTAGCATTGACGCTGGCTAGGTTCGGTGCTAGAATTTGGTTGCGTGAATGATGCGCAAACCTAGTCTGGTAATGGCTACAACAAAAGCCCGTTTCAATTTAATCATGGTTTCGCCAACGTTCTCCATAGCGAGGGCGTTGGCGATTTTATAAAGGAGGTGATTCGTCAAAGAATATGCTTTCGTTGCGTAAAGCAAAAAAATTGGCAAGCGGATGCAATGATCTCTAGCCAGTCGAGCAAGTTTCGACCCTGGACGTCTACGGCTAGAGGAAGCAAATGACGTAACCGACCGCATTCAACTGGCGGTCGTTTTTATTTTGTGCGATACAACCTATCTGCAAGCCAATCCTAGGGTCGAAACAAGAGGAGGACTTGTGAACAAGCGGTTAGTTCTCATTATTGCAGCCATTGTTGGCACGTTCATGGTAACAATGGCTAGCACGATGGACAGTGTGTTTGCCCAAAGTGTTGTTCCCCTCAAACCGGTTAGCGCGACAGCGCAAGTCAACAATGCTGATGCGCCCAAAACGCTGGATGACAATCCCAACGAGTTTTCTGTACCCACGTATTGGCAAGCCGCGGGTACGAATCCCTGCATCATTTTTGACTTGGGCCAAGCACGTCAGATTGTCGGATTCCGTGAGACGGCGGGACCATTCCCCCCTAATTCGTTCACATTCTCGATTGCAATGCATCCCGAACACTTTACTCAAATTGCATCGGGCTTGTTAACCCAAAATGCGTTTGGCAATCACTTTTTTGCACCCACGAATGCACGTTACCTCCAGTTGTGCATTGCTCAAAACAGTGTGAATGGTTATGGTGAACTTGCCGATTTCCGCGCGTTAATTCCCGGCGCCGGTCCCAAAACAATTCGGGACGATGCGACAGGCGGCGACTGCACGCTGATTGGCAAGTGGACTGCGGCGACGAAAACCTGCAAGTTGTTGATGGATTGGAACGATGCGATTGTGATTGCGAGCAATGGCATTACGCTCGATGGTGATGGGCACACGATTGCCGGTGGTGCGACAGGTGTGGGCATCACCTTGATAAATCGCGCCGATGGCACACTCAAAAATCTCAAAGTCAAGGGATTCCAAACCGGTATTTACTTGCAAGGTTCGACCAAGAACACGCTGAGCGGTTTGCTGGTTTCCGGCGCGGTAAACGAGGGAATCCTGTTTCAAGGCGCGTCCACGTACAACAAGGTCTTGCACACCACGGTGCTGAAAAATCGTGATGGCATTAACCTGGGTGATCAAGGTTCGCATCACAACTCATTCGAGCGCATCATCGCCACGTTGAACACACGGCTTGGCTTGACCGGCTACGCGGGATCGGATTATACACGTATCGTAGCATCGCATTTCGACGCGAATGGCGGTGATGCCGGCGGTTTTGGCATTTTGCTGGGCTGGTCGAGCAATTGGAGCATTGAGGATTGTGTCGCCAGTTTCAACAAAGGGGACGGCATTCAATTTGACACGGCAAGCAACAGCACCATTCGCGACTCGATGATCTTTTCGAACAAGGGCAACGGCGTTGCGTTTGCCGGTCTCGCGACGAGCAACAATCTTGTGACGCGCAATCGCATTTACTTTAACGGTGTGGGTTTGGGTTTCTTGAGCTATGCGACGAACAACACCGTGAAAGAAAACACAGTTCAACACAATGGCATTGGCGTTTCAATTATCAAGAACACAGTGGGTCCCAATGTAAACAATTTGATCTACAACAACGACTGGGCTGAAAACACCAAGAGCGCGAATGTTCAGGAAACACCTAGCGCAAACAAATGGGATAACGGTTTACCGGGCGGTGGAAATTACTGGAGCGATTATCACACGCCGAATCAAGGTTGCAAAGACACAAACCATAATCGCTTTTGCGATGCACCCTACACCAAGAATGGGGTGAACGATAATTATCCTTGGACGACACCACATGGTTGGCAGATTGGCAAAAACAAATGAGGGTGGTGTACGTGATCTAGAAAACTGGGTTGACCTCATTCGAGATCAACCCAGTTTTTTGGTTACTTGCAAATAGCTTTCGCCTTGTTGATTTGGTTGCGCACCGCATTCGGACTCGTGCCGCCAATCACATCGCGCGCGCCGACGGATTGCGCGTAATCGAAAACGCGATGCACATCATCCTGAAATTCGGGCGCGATTTGTTTGAACGCCTCAAGCGGCAAATCGTCAAGCGCAATGCCGCGCGCCTCGGCGATTTTCACGGCTTCACCGGCTTTGCGATGCGCATCGCGAAATGGCATGCCGCGCCGCACGAGGTAATCCGCGAGGTCGGTCGCGAGCATGCCCGCATCGAGCGCGGCACGCATCTTGTCCGCGTTCACTTGCATCGTGCGAACCACACCCGCGACGACCGGCAACATCGCGTCAAGGGTGTCTACCGCGTCGAACAGTGGCTCCTTGTCTTCTTGCAAATCCTTGTCGTACGTCGAGGGTAAGCCCTTGAGCAACGTGAGCAGAGTCGTCAAGTCGCCGATGAGCCGCGCCGCTTTGCCGCGCGCGAGTTCCATCGCGTCCGGGTTTTTCTTTTGCGGCATCAAGCTCGACCCAGTCGCGTACGCATCGTCCATGGTGATGAAACTGAACTCGGCGCTCGAATAGTACACCAGGTCTTCGCCGAGCCGCGAAAGGTGCACGCCGAGCAATGCCGCATCGAATAAAAATTCGGCGATAAAGTCGCGATCGCTCACCGCGTCCATGCTGTTTTCGCTCACGCCGGCAAAACCCAGCTTGCGCGCGAGGAATTCGCGATCAATACCGAGGGCATTGCCGGCGAGCGCG
>CAZPIR010000286.1:0-5558 GCA_964586085.1 uncultured Anaerolineaceae bacterium
CCCGCGTCTCGAAGTCGAACACGCCAACGCCGAAGCGCAAGTAGACCGCGTCGAATCATACCCCGAATATCCCGGCGATCCACACCCCATGCTTCGTTTCGCCGAAATTTGCGCGCGGCTCAACATTCGCGTCAAGCTCGGCGCAGATTACGACGGTTATCCCTGGATCCTGGGTTATCAGGGCGCATCCTTGTCCACCCTGCTCAGTTCACAAGTGATGGACGCGGCATCGTTCGTGGAAAAAATGATGATGGTCAAGAGCGACGCCGAACTCGCGTTGATTCGCGAAAGTTGCAAGTGGACGAATCTCGCGCACCGGCTTTTGCACAAATACACGCGTGTCGGCGCAAACGAGGTCGAGGTGAGTATGCGCGCGAGCAACGAGGCAACGCTCGCGCTGATTGACACGCTCGGCAATTTGTATCGCTCGCAAAACATGTGGTCGGGTGGACCAGCGGCGGGTTATCGCGGACAAATTGGACGCAACGCTTCGATTCCGCACTCGCTCACCACGAATGCCACCTTCATGTCAGGTGATGTGCTTGTGAGTGGAGCAGGCTGTCCGATGTGGGGTTATCAATCCGAACTCGAACGCACGATGATTCTGGGCGAGCCAAACATCGAGCAGAAAACATTTTTCGCGTGGATGCTCAGCGCGCAACAGACCGCGCTCGACGCGATGCGACCCGGCGTGAAATGCAGTGAGGTAGACGCGGCGGTGCGTGCGTATTATGAAAAAAATAATTTGATGTCGTACTGGCGTCATCACTCCGGTCACGCGATTGGCTTACGTTACCACGAAGGTCCATTCCTCGACCTTGGTGACGACACGGTGCTCGAACCTGGAATGGTGTTCACCGTCGAGCCAGGATTGTACACACCGAACCTCGGCGGCTTTAGACACTCGGACACCGTTGCCATCACGAACGACGGCATCGAAATGCTGACGTACTATCCGCGTGACTTGACGAGTTTGGTAATTCAATAAGCGATCACGAAAAATTTCTCGGATAGAACAAATTCGACATTGCTTGAAGGAGTTTTATGCGCGCCGCCATTTTCGAACAATTTCGCCAGCCGCTTGCGATTCAGCATGTGCCCGACCCGACGCCCGCCGATGATGGCGTAGTGATTCAAGTGCAAGCCAACGGCATTTGCAAGAGTGATTGGCATGGCTGGATGGGGCACGATTCGGATGTGCATTTGCCGCACGTGCCGGGTCACGAATTTGCCGGCATTGTGAGCAGGGTTGGCAAAAATGTGCGCCGCTGGAAACTGGGCGACCGCGTGACCGTGCCGTTTGCCGTGGGATGCGGCTCGTGTCCGCAATGTCTGTCCGGCAATCAACAAATTTGCGACAATTATTTTCAACCGGGATTTACCGCGTGGGGTTCATTCGCCGAGTACGTTGCAATTCGTTACGCCGACACGAATCTCGTGCGTTTACCGGACGAAATGGATTTCGTCGAATCGGCAAGTCTGGGTTGCCGATTCATCACGGCGTTTCGTGCCGTCGTCGCGCAGGGGCGCGTCGCACCCGGCGAATGGGTGATCGTGCATGGATGCGGCGGGCTGGGTCTCGCAACCATCATGATCGCGTGCGCGATGGGTGCAAACGTGATCGGCGTGGATGTGCGCGACGATGCGCTCGCAATGGCAACGACGTTGGGCGCGGCGCATGTGTTGAACGCGCGCCAAGAACATCAACTCGTCGGCGCTCTGCACGATCTGACCCAGGGCGGCGCGCATGTCTCGCTCGACACACTCGGCAGTCTCGAAACATGTCGCAACTCGATTACGTCGCTACGCAAGCGCGGACGCCACGTCCAGGTCGGTTTGATGGTTGCTGACTATAAAGATGCACCCGTGCCGATGAATCAGGTCATCGCCAAAGAATTGGAAATCCTGGGTAGTCATGGGATGCAAGCACACGCCTACGAGCCAATGCTTCAGATGATTGTGCGCAAGCAACTCAATCCAAAACAACTCATTCAACGCACCGTCTCGCTTCAAGAAGCACTGGGTGAGTTTACGGTCGAAGGTGGTTTTCGCAGTAGTGGCATTACAGTGATTGACCGATTTTGAAATCAAAAAAACCTTGCAAAGGCGCGTGGCGCGTAACCTTTGCAAGGTTTTTTGATTGTAGAGACGTTGCATAGAACGTCTCTGCTAGATTTGCTGCCCCTTGAACTGGCTCACATACAAGTGATGATAAAATCCCTGCCGCTCCAACAACGCCTGGTGATTGCCCTGCTCGACAATCTCACCGTTGTGAATGACGAGAACATGGTCGGCGTCACGAATCGTGCTGAGGCGGTGTGCGATGACGAAGCTTGTACGCCCTTGCATCAAGCGCAGTAACGCTTTTTGAATGCGCGCCTCGGTGCGCGTGTCCACGCTACTTGTCGCCTCGTCCAAAATCAGGATGCTGGGATCGGCGAGAATCGCGCGCGCAATCGCGAGCAGTTGACGTTGTCCCTGGCTCAAGTTGCTTGCACGTTCCGAAAGTTGGGTCTGATATCCTTGCGGCAATTGATGGATAAAGTGATCGGCGTCCGCCATTTTCGCGGCGCGCATCACTTCGTCGTCCGTCGCCTCCAAACGCCCGTACCGAATATTTTCCATCACCGTACCGGAAAACATGAACGTATCTTGTAAAACCAATCCAAGTTTCCGGCGCAAGTCGGCTTTATTGATCGCGCGAATATCCTGTCCGTCAATCGAGATCGTGCCGGAATTGATTTCATAAAATCGCGTGAGCAGGTTGATGATCGTTGTTTTACCCGCGCCGGTCGGACCGACCAAGGCAATCATCTCGCCGGCTTGCGCTTCGAGGCACATATCCTTGATGATTGGCGTTCCAGGTTCGTATTCGAAATGGACGTGATCAAATTTCACATGACCCCGCACCTGGGTCAACGGCATCGCAATCGGCGCATCGTCCACTTCAGCGGACGTGTCAATGATTTCAAAGACGCGCTCTGCGCCGGCAAGCGCGGCTTGAATCGAGTTGTACATGTTCGCAAGTTGACGCAGAGGCGCAATAAAATTTTGCCCGTAACTGATAAACGTCGCGATAATGCCCACGCTGACAAGACCTTGCAAAGCGAGCCACCCGCCCAAGCCGGCGATGACGATCACAAAAAAATTGCCGAGCACACTCGTCAACGGCATTAACAATAACGCGTACGAGTTCGCCCACAAACCGGCACGAAACACTTGGCGATTGTGTTGACGAAACGCGGCAACGACCGAATCGTTACGCCGAAATGCCTTGACCACGCGCGCGCCGCTGATCGCTTCTTCCATCACCCCGTTCAGTTCGCCAAGTTGTTTTTGCAAATCGCGAAATCCGCGTCTTGTGTAACGCGCGACAAACTGCGTGAACCAAAACATGATCGGCACGACGAGCAACGACGCGAGCGCAAGCCAACGATCCAGGATGAACATTGCCACCAAGATGCCCAGCATCGAAAGCACGGACGCGATGAGCGTCGTCACATTTTGCGCGACGGCTTGATTGATCGCGTCAATGTCATTCGTGAGCCGGCTCATCAACTCGCCCGCTGAGTGACGATCGAAAAAACGGAGCGGCAAGGTTTGCAAATGCTGAAACAGGTCGGCACGCATTTGCTTGAGCGCGGTTTGCGAAATGCGCGCCATCATCCACGCGGCAATTGCCTGAAACAGATTGTTCAGCAAATAGGTCGCGAGCATAATCAATGCAATCGTGCTCAACCCGTCCACGCGCTTCGCCGCGATGTACTGGTCAATCGCCACGCCCATCAAATACGGTCCCACCAAACCCAGGAGCGTGTAAATCACGACGCAGACCAACACAAACGTCAAACCGATTTTGAACGGACCGAGATAACGAAACAATCCTTTCAAGGCGCGACGTGGGTCGCGCGCGGATTCGATTTTACCAAATGCCATCGGGCGACGCGGTTGCATCACCGAACGCACATCGCCGCTCGAACCAGGTTGACGCGCTGATGGAACACTCATGCGGTCACCTCCGCGCGCGTCGGCGTCGTCTCTAGATGCACCCCATCGCCCAACTGCGAATCATAGATTTCACGATAGATCGAACTTGATTGCATCAACTCGGCGTGGGTGCCCTCGGCAACGACGCGTCCCTCATCAATCACAATAATCTTGTCCGCTTTCAATACGGTGCTGATCCGTTGGGCGACGACGAGACTCGTGTGCGCGTATTCCTGCGCTTCCAACGCATCCTGAATTTTTGTTTCGGTCTCGACATCCACCGAACTCGTGCTATCGTCTAAAATCAAAATCCTGGGTTGCGTCAACAACGCGCGCGCAATCGCGATGCGTTGCTTTTGCCCGCCCGATAAATTCACACCGCGTTCCTCAACGTGCGTGTCATAGCCATGTGGCAATGTCAAAATAAAATCGTGCGCCTGTGCCGCGCGCGCCGCCGCGATGACGTGCTCATCAGTCGCTTGTAGATTGCCATAACGGATATTGTCGCGCACCGAGCCGGAAAACAAAATCGTTTCCTGCGGCACAACCGCAACGTGCGCCAGCAAAGAATCTTGCGCGATCTCGCGAATGTCCACGCCGTCAAGCAGAATTCGACCCGCCGTGACATCGTAAAAACGCGGCACGAGATTGACCAGCGAGGTCTTGCCCGCGCCAGTCGCGCCCAGAATCGCGACCGTTTGCACAGGTTCGGCGATGAGGTTGATGTCGCTCAATACCGACTCGTCGCTGTTCCCGTTGTAATGAAACGCAACGTGCTCGAATGCAATACGCGGTCGCGCTTGGGGCGACAAAACTTGCGCGTTCACCGCATCTTGCACTTGCGGAATCGTCTCCAGCACTTCGTTGACGCGCCGCGCGGACACCATCCCGTTCGCCCAGGTATTTGATAACTGGGTCATCATGATGAGCGGTTGCATTGTCGTCAACAAATAATTTGTGAATGCAACGATTTGTCCGACCGACAAAGTGCCCTGAATCGTTTGCAAGCCGCCCGCCCAAATCACAATCACCATGCCGATGTTGACAAACACGGTCAACGTCGGCGACATGGTACCCATGAATTGCATCACCCGCACCGAACGTTCCGTATAATCCTGGTTCGCCAACTCAAAGCGAGCGCCTTCATAATTCGCGCGCACAAACGCTTTGACGACACGCGCGCCCGCCACATTTTCCTGCAACACGGTGTTGAGCCGATCTAATTTTTGTTGCACGGTACGAAACAACGGTTCGGTCTTGCCAATGAAAAAAACAATCACGCCGGACGTCACGATGAGCAAAGGCAAAAGTGTCAATGCAAGCGTGGGACTCGTGTTGATCATCAAAATCAAACTACCGATCATCATCATCGGCGCGCGCGTGCCAATGCGAAGTGTAATCTGGGTCAGGTGTTTGATCGCGTTAATGTCACTCGTCAGGCGCACAATCAACTGTCCGGTTTTTTGCTGGTCAAGGTTGCCGAACGAAAAAGTTTGGATTTTGAGAAAGAGCGCGTCGCGCAAATCGCGCGCGGTGTTCTCGCCGACCTGAACCGAAAAGATATTGTTGCC
>CAZPIR010000287.1:0-5552 GCA_964586085.1 uncultured Anaerolineaceae bacterium
ACTGACACGGATCGCTTGATTGCTTGCGCGCGTAAACCCGGCATTCTCCGCATTCTCGATCAAGCGCACACGCGGAAATTCGGCGCGCACCATTTCGACCGTGCCATCAGTCGAGGCATTATCCACAACGATAATTTCGCATGTGACGCGATGCGTGTGCTCGGCAATCGAGCGCAAACACGCGCGCGTCAATTCACGCGCCTGCCGCGTGAGCATGCAAATCGAAAGATCAAGCGTCATAGGCGGCGCCGCGTCATTCATCTTCCGGCAAAGGTTGCGAATACACGCGGCGCTTGATCGCCGCGTGCGTGCCCGGAAAGGTCAACATTAATAAAAATTTCAACAGCGAAAAAGGAATCAAGTAAACGGTCTTGAGAAAACCCAGTTTACCCTCGCGCCATAATTGCCAGTAATTTTGCATGTCGCCCACGCGCATCCGAAAATAATTGCGGCTCAATTTAGCGTGATCGTCACTGCGCGATACGATCACCAGCGGCAAATCGAGCATGACGACCGAACGGCCGGCAAGACAAATTTGCATCCACAATAAATAATCTTCCGTGAAACGCCGGCGCTCATTAAACCGCTCGGTCAAGGCACGCTTGAGCATCACCGAAGGTGTGACGAACGGATTGGAAATCACGATTTGTGCCGGTGCAATAGTGTACGCACGCGCACTGCTCAACATGGGTAATGCCAGGTAATCGCCTTGTTCCGCAAAGACATGTGTATGCCCGCTCACATCCACCTGGGAATGCGCCGTCATCCACCCGTACTGCAACGCAATTTTTTGCCGATGCCACGCATCGTCCGCATCGAGAAACGCAACATAATCGCCGCGTGCCGCGCGCCAACCCAGGTTACGCGCCGCGCTGGGACCGGCATTCTGTGGCATCCGCAAAACCTGGAGCGGGAAACCAGGATGACGGGCTTGCCACTCGTCAATCATCTGGCAAGTACGATCGGTACTTACATCATCCACACAAATCACTTCGAGGACGGGCTGGGTTTGGACGGCAACCGAATCCAACGCCGCCATAATCGTCTTCTCGGCATTAAAGCAAGGCACGATGACCGAAACAGATGCAGGACTCATTTCACGATCCACAGAACAAAATCAAAATTCAATCGCGCGAGCGCACCCACGCGCTGAGTTGGCGATACGCGCGCACCGGCAGAATGCGCCGGGTCAACCAACCAATACCTTCGTCTCGAAAAATATTCCAACTTGAGCCTGGGTCGAGTTGCATCGCGCGCGCAATCAAACGCAGGGATGCCCCGAACTGATTGCCCATGTACAAATGTTTGCTCGCGCGCCGATAAAACACGCTAGATAATTCGCGCGCGTCGCGCGTTTGCCATTTGGGATAACGCACGCGATTTGTCAACACATGAGCCAGGATTGCCAGCAACTCGCCGGCAAATTTTGCTTCGGCGTTACTCGTCTTGCTCGCGGCTTGCAAACGAAACAGCGCCAACGCCTCGGGCACGCTGACCCAATCGGCATTCGCCATCACACGCACAAGCAAATCCGCATCGAGCGCATACGCCAAGGATTCATCCAGCCAGCCAACCTGATCGAGCACCGCGCGCGCAAAAAAACAGGTCGGCTGAAACGGGAGCACCAGATCATCCAACATTCGCTCGACACGCGTCGCATAACCAATCACTCGCGCGTGCATGTCTAAACTTACTACGAGTAAGCCAAAAACCCAACCGACGGATGGTTTTTTTTTGAACGCTTCGGCAACACGCGCGAACGCATCCGGCAAATAATAATCATCGCTGTTAATCCACGCAACAATCTCGCCGGTCGCCCGCGCAAAACCCTTGTTGATCGCGTGCGCCTGCCCGCGATCCGGTTCGCTGACCCAGTGCGTCAACCACTTTTCGTACTGGCGAATGATCTCGACCGAGCCATCCGTGCTGCCGCCATCCACCACAATATACTCTAGGTTCGGATAACTCTGCAACAAGACCGAACGCATCGTCTCTTCGATAAACGCGGCTTGATTGAACGACGGCGTGACGATGCTGATGCGTGGCAGACCTGGGTCGGACGGCACGGGCGCACTCGCACTGGTCCAGAGCCAACCGGTTTTGCCGGCGGGGGCGGGCGGCAGATCATTCAACGCAATCACAACGTATAGCCCACCTGCGCGGCATCATTATAAAACATTTTCACTGTGTCGAGCGAATAGTCGTCTAGGTCTTTGCCAATTAAATTCAATTTTTTGAGCACGTCGTTCGTCACGGTGATGATATGACAACCGACTGCGTCGGCATGAAACACGTTGAGCAATTCGCGCGGACTTGCCCAAATCAGTTCGAGGTTCGGGTACGGACGGAGCAGTTCGACGGCCGCCGCCATCAAGGGCATCGGGTCGCGCCCAGTGTCGGCGATGCGACCAGCAAAAACAGAAACGTAAGACAATGCGCCACCTTCGAGCGCGGCACTCACCTCACGCACCTGCGCGAGCGTCATCATTGCGGTCACATTCAACTTGATGCCGGCTTGGGCAAGCCGGCGAATGAGCGGCGCAGATGATTCGTGGCGCGTATTCGTCACCGGAATTTTTACGTAGACATTCGCGCCCCAGGTCGCGATTAAACGCGCTTGGCGTTCCATCTCGGCAAACTCATCCGAGAACACTTCAAACGAAATCGGACGATCCGGGATGGCTTGCACAATGTCGCGCGCGAACGCGGCATAGTCCGCGATGCCGGCTTTGCGCATCAAGGTCGGATTCGTCGTGAAACCTTTGATGTATGGCTGGCGATACATTTCGAGCATGCCTGCCTTGTCTGCACCATCCGCAAAAATTTTTACGCGCAAATCGCTGATCGCTTTCATCACGAATGTTCCTCCACCTTGATTCGACTCAGAATCCACTCCGCCGCTTCGCGGAGCGAGTGCACGCACACATCGGCTGGCTCACCGCGCCACGTTTCGGCGTAATTGCCATCGAGATGAATCGTCGTGCATCCGGCGCGACGCCCCGCTTCAATGTCTTTCCAACGGTCGCCGATCATAAAACTCGCCGCGAGGTCAATCGCGTGTTCGCGTGCGGCTTGCGTGAGCAAACCCGGCGCGGGCTTGCGACACTCGCACGCGTCCGCATCGTCGTGATAGCATACACGAATTTCATCGAGCGGCAAACGCGCGCACAACGCCGCATTGATCGTTTCAACCATCGCGCGGGTTTGCGCGCCGCGCGCCACATCCGGCGGATTCGTCGCGCCGATCAAACGAAAGCCGGCATCTCGCAACATTTGCAACTCCCCTGGCACATCGTTCGGAATTTCGAGTTCATCGAGATTGGCCGGCGGGTGCGGCTTGCCTTTACGCACGACCGCGCGATTGAGCACGCCATCGCGGTCTAAAAAAACCGCGCGCATCATTTTACCGATTCCCATTTCGTCGGCGCGGCTTTGAGCGCGGGGTGCGTGACGAGCAAATGCCACACGACCGCTTGAAACGCTTCCGAGTGTGGGGTGACGTGCGCCGCGTTGACGGTCGGAATAATCACACACGCGTCCGCGACCTGCGCGGTGTAACCGCCATCGCGCCCAACAATGCCGACAACGCGCGCGCCGGTCTCTTTGGCATATTGCAACGCGCTCACCAAATTCGGGCTGACATTTTTTTCCAGGTCGCCGCCGCCGACGGAAAAAACCAACAGCGCATCGTCGGGACGCAAGCGGCTGACCTTGAGCCATTCGGCGAACACGCTCGCCCAGCCCTCGTCGTTCGTGCGCGCGGTGAGTTCGGACACGTTATCGGTTGGCGCGTACGTTTCCATTGCGACGAGTTTGCGAAAATCGTTGACGGCATGCGAGGCATTCGCCGCGCTCCCGCCGACGCCCAGGATGAACAAGCGTCCGCCGCGCGCGCGCGTGTCCGCGAGCATCGCCGCCGCGCGCTCAATGGCATTCGCGTCGAGTTGCTGAATGACCTGAATCGCTTCGTCTAGAAATTGTTGCGTGAAACTCATTTCGATTTTCCTTGTTGCGCCAAATACTGTTGCGTTTCTTCCAAACCGGCAAACGAACCAATTTCGTAAAAGCGTTCCGCGACCTCGTGCCCAACAAGTTGGTCGCGCGCGAGCAAAGCTTGGTACAGCGTCGCGAGATCGTACGGCTGGTCGTTCGGCACATTCGCAAACGCTTCAGCGCGAAACGCACCCAGCCCATAATCAATGTGATGCATTGCCGGCGTCGCGTTGCGCTTATCGTATACCAAAATGCGCCCATCCGCAAACTGGACATTGCTCTTGTCCCACTGCCCCTCATTATGAAAAACCGTCATCAACGCAAGTTTGCCGGATTGTTCAAAGGTCGTTTGCGTGGCGCGATAATCGCATGGCAGGTACGAGTCGCCGTACAAAACAAAGAACGCATCGTCGAGCAGAGGAAGCGCGCGCTGTAACGCGCCCGCCGTGCCGCGCAGTTGATCGCCATCGAACGAAAAATCGGCGCGCACTCCCCAGTGCGCGCCATCGCCGATGACTTGCTGAATCATTTCGCCGAGATACCCGGCGCAAATCACCACGCGGGTAATGTCGTGTGAGCGAAGCAAGCGTAACTGGTGCACAATGAATGGCTCGCCGTTCAACTCTAAAAGTGATTTGGGGATTTTTTCGGTGAGCGGACGCATGCGCGTCGCCAACCCACCGGCAAGAATCGCCACCGGCAACATCATGACAACAACACCTTGGTTCCTTCAAAATCGAAACGAAAGCGCACCTCTTCCAAACCGGCGTGTGCCATCGCTTGGCGCAAACGTTTGCGGTCGTCTGCATAAAACATCAAGAACCCGCCGCCGCCCGCGCCGACGAGCTTGCCACCAATCGCGCCGTTCTGGCGACCCAGTTCGTACCACTCGTCAATTTGCGGATTGCTCATGCCCGCCGAGCGTTTGCGTTTGTGTTCCCAATGCTCGTGCATGATTTCGCCAAATTCGGCAGGTTTGTTTGCTTCGAGCACGCGTTGCGTTTGCAGACCCAGTTCTTTGACATAGTGCAAGTTTTGCAACATCGCCGCATCCGATTGTTGGGTGCGGTCTTTTTGGTCTTTGAGAATACTACCGGCACTGCGCGAAAAACCGGTAAAGAACAAGAGCAAATTATCTTCCAGGTCGAACATCGTGTCCATACTAATTTTGAGCGGCGTCGCGGTCACGGAATCGTCCTGGTTGAAATTGAAACAGGTGATGCCACCATACGCGGCGATGTACTGATCTTGCTTGCCCACCGGTTCGCCCAACCGATCAATTTCGATTTCACACGCGAGCCGCGCAAGCTCGCTCATCAACATCAAACGTCGCCGATGCGCAAACAAGGCGCGCAGTAACGCAACCGTAAAACTGCCGGACGAACCTAACCCCGTGCCCGCGGGAATATCGGCAAGCGTGGTAATTTCGATTTGCGGTGTTTTGAAATCGAGCATTCGCAGTGCTTCGCGGATGATGCGATGTTGCACCTGCGAAATCTGCTCGACCTTTTCGAGTTGCGAGTATTTCAAAAAGATGCCGGGAGCGAACGGACGAATCA
>CAZPIR010000288.1:0-5524 GCA_964586085.1 uncultured Anaerolineaceae bacterium
TGGTTAGGTGGTTGGGCGTTGGCGCAATGATTTACGTTTGGCAGAAATAAATGCGTTGAGCGATGGCGCGAGGTCGGCAAGTTGTTTTTGAATCGCTTGCCCGCGTTCGGCAGAAACCAATTTGCGATGGATCGCTTTTTCCAAATGATCTTTGGTTTCGTACAACGAGCCGCGCGCATACATCAAAAAGATTACCACATCTCTGGTGCCGGTGCGCCCATAACTCTCCGCGATATTCGCGCTAATCGAATCCGCGGCGCGCACGATTTGTTTGCCTAACGTATCCTTTTCAAAAAATTTCCAGTGACTGGTTTCATCCCAAATTGAATTTCCAATTTCAACTGCAGTTTGATAAACGCGCAAATCTTCCAAGCGTTCGTATGGCATCCTTGCCTCCTAACCACCCAACCACCCAACTACCCAATTATCCCTTGGCTCGCGCAATAAACACATCTTCGAGCGAGGGCGGAATGACGGTGATATTGTTGATCGTGACTTGCGCCTGGCGCAACGCGTTTTCGATCTGTGGTTGTTGCACGGCAACATCATGCGCGACGACGTGCACAAAACTGCCGTAGAGCGCAACCTCGTCCAGGTTTTCGATTTGGCGCAATACCTTGAGCGCTTCGCCAGATGGTTCACAATCAATTTCGATCACACGCCCATGCATCTGTTTTTCTTTAATGTCGCTCGGCGTGCCAGTCGCCACAAGTCGCCCTTCATGAATGAATGCGAGGCGATGACATTGCTCGGCTTCATCCATGTAATGCGTCGTCACAAAAATCGTCCTGCCCTGCGACGCAAGTTGATACAACAATTTCCAAAAGTCGCGGCGACTCACCGGGTCGACGCCGGCGGTTGGCGCGTCGAGAAACAACAATTGCGGCTCGTGCATAATCGCGGCGGCAAGCGCGAGTCGTTGCTTGAACCCGCCGGCGAGGTTTGCCGTCAATTCGCGTTCCATCCCGACCAGCCCGGACAATTCGAGTGCGACCTGACGACGCGCATCCAATTCCTTGCCCCACACATGATAGGCGCGTCCGTAAAAATTCAAATTCTCGATTACATTCAAATCCGCGTACAAACTAAATTTTTGCGAGACGTAACCGACACGACGCCGAATCGCCTCGGGTTGATGCGCGATATTGTACCCCAGCACCTCTGCCGAGCCGCTCGTCGGATGCAAAAGACCGAGCAACATTTTGATCGTCGTCGTTTTGCCGGAACCGTTCGGACCCAGAAAACCAAAAATCTCGCCGCGCGCGACGGCGAATGAAACCTGATTGACGGCGATAAATTTGCCAAACTTGCGCGTCAATTCGTGAACGGTGATGGCGTATTCAGAGTTAGCCATGATTAATTTTCAGCAAGGGCAAAAACATCATTCGTCTGCCGGCTTGCGCCCTTCATCCTCTTTCGACAACAACGAGATAAACGCTTCTTGCAAATGCGGCACGGCGCGACGAACCTGGGTCACGCGCGCGCCCGCCGCATTGAGTGCGCTTTCAATTTCAGGCGCGCGACGATTCGCGTCGTCCACAAACACGTGCAAGCGATCGCCGTAGACCTGCACTTCAAACACGCCATCGAGTTTTTGCGCGATGGGTTCGGCGATTTGCAACTCGCGCGTGATGACCGCAAGTAATTCGCCTTGAACCAGTTGGCGCAGTGCGGTTGGCGTGCCCTCGCGAAGCATTTCGCCACGATGCATCAAGCCAACGCGCGAGCATCGCTCGGCTTCGTCGAGGTACGCCGTGCTGATAAAAATCGTGACGCCCTCGATATGCAGATCACTGAGAATGTCCCAGAACTCGCGGCGTGAGATCGGGTCTACGCCGTTCGTCGGCTCATCGAGAAATAATACTTTCGGACGATGAATCAGCGCGCACGCGAGACCCAGTTTTTTCTTCATGCCGCCGGACAAGACGCCCGCGTCGCGATCCTGGAATTGTTCGAGCCGCGCAAATCGCAAAAGCCGGGCGATGCGTTCAGCGCGCGCCGCGCCGCGCACGCCAAACACATCGGCGTAAAATTCAATATTCTCACGCACCGACAAATCGCCGTACAACGAAAAACGTTGCGCCATGTAACCGACCTGGGAACGCAGTTGTTCAGCTTGGCGCGATGTGTCCAAACCGCTGACGCGCGCCGTCCCACTCGTTGGCTTCATCACACCGGCAAGCATCCGCATCGTCGTCGTCTTGCCCGCGCCATCTGGACCGATTAGCCCATAAATTTCGCCGGGCGCAATATCAAGATTGACGGCGCGCACGGCGTCGTTTTTGCGAAAGCGCTTCGAGAGTTGTTCAGCCTGAATTTGACCTAGCATGGTAGTGAATTGCGGATTGCAGATTTTTATTTCTGGATCACAAGTTTTTGGAACGCGAGTCCCGTTGCGTTGAATTGATTCGCGCGAATTTGTTCGAGCGCGGCAAGGTCGGCGAGTTGCGCTAGATTCTGCGGCGCGAAACCAGATATTTTGTCGTGATCAAGATATGCAAAAAAATAATTCGCCGGCGCAAAGGTCACTAGCTCAATTTGATTTTGGCGCGCGAACTGCGCGGTTAATGACAAGAATTTTGCGTCGAGTGGTTGCCAAAACGCGAATCTCTCGGACGAATTATTTTTCGCCAACCACGCCGAACCAACCAGAACGGGTCGCTTGTTCGCCTGCGCGATCCCGATAAATTCTTGCGCGCGCGTCATCGCCCCAGGATTTATGGTTTGAATGCGGATGTCATAATAGTCCACGCTCGAATTTTTGGCAAGCGCTTGCACATACGCCAAATCATCCCCATTGTTCGCGCCCACCCCCATTCGCACGTTGCGATGGTCAACGACGCCTAAAATAAAATTGACATGCTCGCTGAAATTTGTCGGGGTGATGGGCAAACCGGTGTTTTTCGCTTCGACGCTCGGCTCGCTCGCAATCGTCAAATAATCCGGCTGAATGTCGCGCACAATGGTTGCAACATGCTCGCGTTTCTCTTGCTTGTACTGTTCGAGTGAGGCGGGACGATAATTGGCACGCGACGGACTAGCACTAACCAACAAAGTCATTTTACGCCGGCGAATTTCTTGCGCAAGCCGTTTGTAGAACGCAACGTACTCGCGCGCACGCGGCGAAGCAAACGCAAACGCCGGATAACGAATCGCAACTTGAACGCCGCGCGCGCCCAGCGTTTGCAGAGCATCGAGATAAGCGAGCGCGTTCTGATAGGTGTGCTCACTCAACAAATCATCGCCGCGCGCAGAATCGGCGATGCTCAAATCGGCGGCGAACGTAATCGGCTTGCTCTCACGTTTCGGTTGCGCGTCCAAGCGCGCGGCAAACTCGGTCAGCGATTGATCGAGTTCGGCATAGTGCGTTTGATATTCGCGCGGAACCATCGTTGCAGGCGTGCCGAATAAATTTTCGCGTGGCACATCGAGCGTGATGAGCGTCATGTCGAGCACGCCGGTTGAATTGGGATACGCAAGCGTTAACGCGATTTTTTTGCCATCGGGACTGGGGGCAAGGTCTGCCGTGATTACGCGATTCGCTTTGGCAACCTGAGTTTGAAACCAACCATCATCACCCATGCCGGGTTGATTGAAAAAAGTGAGGCGTTGTTGATGCGAGCCATCGCGCTCCATCATCCACAATTCCGAGTGTAAATCAGTTTGCCAATCACGTGCGTCGAGCGTCACGCGCAAATCTGCACTCGATGTCCAAAAAATATTTTTGCCATCGAACGAGTAGCGCGCGTGCGCATCCCAGATTTCGCGCGAGTTGGTCAGTGGCACAAGTTCATCACTCGCGAGCGTGTACTCGAAAACATCCGAACCCGTGACGATTTGTCCGCGTCCCAGGTTGCCCGATAATAAAAGCGCGCGACCCTCCGGCGACCAATCATCAATCATGACAAACGCATGTTGATCGCCAACTTGAACACGCCGGATATTTTTCACACGCGGCGCATTGTCCTCGACGACAAAATCGGCGACGACGATTGCCCACTCGCCCCACATAAATTGCGGCGACGAATCGCGTTTGAGCATCTCCGTCCATGCGAGTCGCTTGCCGTCGCGCGAAAAGCGCGGTTGGGCAACTGCACGTGGCGCGCGTGAATCCGTCGGCAGATCGGTCAACTTCCAGGTCTGACCGCCATCGAATTTCATCGCCCATAAATTCGTGTTCGCCAAAACACTCGGATGCGCCAAGCCGGGCATGAGCGATTCGCGCGCATCCGGGTTCACAGCGACGAAAACGAGAAAATCATTTTGCGGGCGCGGCGCGATGCCAGTCCGATTGCGGCGCGCAAAATTTCCGGAACAAGTTAGACAATGTTTGTCCGTACCGTCCGATTTGCTCGTCCAGACATCGAGAAATTGATCGCTCGCGCGTTTTGCATACACGATGTGATCGCGCGACCAAGTTACGTTTTGCGCGTGCGAATCGAGAATTTGAAGCGGTAACGTAGATTTGGAAACGGGATTAGAGGTCGGACGCGCGCACGCGGCAAGAGCGAGGATTAAAACAAGCGAAAAAATAATTTGACGCCACATTATCTGGGTTTGGTCATCATCCAAAAACCGGTCACCGCAATCAACAGAATCGTGATGCCGCTGATTGCGATGCCAATTTTCACCGACCACGGCTCGAAACGAAATTCGACTTGATGTGCGCCCACGTAAACCGGCACCGCGCTCATCGCCACATTCGCGCGCAAAATTTTTGTTTCGACGCCATCTACGAACGCGCGCCAACCGGGATAATAATAATGTTCGCTCAACACGAGCAAGCCATCCGTCGGCGCGTTCACGGTTGCGCGTACATTTTCAGGTGTGATGCGTTGAAATTCTGCGGCGTGCAAAACCTGAACCGCATTATCACGCACCGGCGGCACGGGCAACTCGATGGGCGACGCATCGGCGATGTACGCAATTCGGCTCGCATCAAACGCATCGCTCGCCATCGTTTCGAGCACTTGAGCATCGTTCGAGTTTTGAATCGCGTGCGGCACGAACCACGCGCGCGGCAGAGCATTATCCAATTCGAGCAAATGCGCTTTGCCATCCTGCGCGATCTCGCGCGCGTTCGCAAACCCAGTTCGCTCGGTCAGCAGAAAACGCACGTTGAGCAATGGATAGATTTTTTCTTCCGGCAAATTATCGCGCAACAAATCATAAGGCGCGATGCGAAGCGGGCTAATGCCACCAATTTCGTCGAGCTGGTACGCGATGCCAAAATGTCCGGGCTGGGTCGCTTCGTCGGCGACGCGAAAAACGCCGGGCGTGTTACGAATCGTTTCGCTCAAGGACGTGACCGGAAAACGCGGCGCAATGTTTGCGTTGTACGTCGTGTTGTTGATACTGAACAAATCGAATGCAATCAACGCGAGCGCGCAACCGGCAAACACACGCCAATCGAGTCTGCGCAAACGCGCGGCGATGAGCACCGTCGCGAGCGTGAACAACAACACCATCAACCCGGCACGCACACCGAGAAACGCCACGCGATTCGCGTGGCCCGCACTCCCCG
>CAZPIR010000289.1:0-882 GCA_964586085.1 uncultured Anaerolineaceae bacterium
AAATTGCGCGGCGCCGGCAAAATCATCGTCACCGATTTGAGCGAGCATCGGCTTGAGGTCGCGAAAAAACTCGGCGCGGATGTCGTCGTGAACGTCGCGCAAGAAGACCCGGTCGCGATTGTCCAAGCGCTGACGAATGGACGCGGCGCGCACGCGGTGATCGAAGCGGTCGGCATCACGCCGACGGTCAAGCAATCGCTCGCGCTCGTGCGCAACGGCGGCAATGTGACCTGGATCGGCAACAGCGACCCCGAAGTAACCATCAATATGCAACAAATCGTCACCCGCGAAGTGACCGTGCGCGGCACATACGGCTTTAACGACGAGTTCGCGCAATCCATCGAAACGATTCGCGCCGGGCGCATCAACCCAATGCCACTCGTCGAAAAAATTGCGTCGCTCGCCGAGGGCACGCAAATCGTGAATGATCTGGCGAAAGGAGGAATTGACCTCGTTAAAGTAATTTTGAAACCGTGACAAAAATTGACACGATTTTTCGTCCGCGTTACAATGTTGCCAACGTCGTGATAGACAAACAATCAAACTCAAAGAGGAGAAGAGAAATGAACGCTCGCAAGTTGTTTGTTTTGTTCAGCCTGATCGCTGTGGTCGCGATCCTTGTCGCGTGCGCGTCGCCGACACCGGAACCGACCAAGGCGCCCGCCGCGCCCGCCGCCGCTAAACCTACCGACGTACCCAAACCGGCGTTCGCTGGCACCACGCTTCGCATTGTCGGCGCAAACCATCCGTGGGCGGAAGCGCTCAAACCCCAGCTCGCCAGTTTTGAAACCAAGACCGGCATCAAGGTTAACCTTGAATTGTACGGCGAAGATCAACTGAATCAAAAGTTGACGACCGAATTTACCGCTGGCAATTCCGACA
>CAZPIR010000289.1:892-5511 GCA_964586085.1 uncultured Anaerolineaceae bacterium
GTTTATGCAACGCCCTCTGCAAGAAGCCAAGCAGATGCAGTTGAACAAATGGTACGTGGACTTGAACACGTATGTCAAGAACACCGCCAAGACGCCCGCCGATTATGATTTCGCCGATTTTATGCCCGGCGCGGTTGGCACCGAAATGGTCGGCACGGCATTGACCGGCATTCCGATTGTGACCGAGCAAGAAGTGCTGTACTATCGCAAAGACTTGCTCGAAAAAGCCGAACGGAAACCGCCCAAGACGCTTGACGAGATGAAAGCCGCGGCGGAAAAATTGAACGACAAGAAAAATGAAATGTACGGCTTTGTCGCGCGCGGTCAACGCTCGCCGGCCGTGACCCAGTTCTCGTCGTTCCTGTACTCGTACGGCGGCGATTGGTTCAATCTCGAAACACGCAAGGCAACGCTCGACACGCCTGAAGCACTTGCCGCGTTCAAACTGTACGGCGACTTGCTTCGCAACTATGGACCGCCCGGCACGTTGAATATGTCGTGGCCCAAAGCCGTAGCGATTTTCGCGCAAGGCAAAGCCGCGATGTACACAGACGCCAACTCGATCTTCCCGAACTTGCTCGACCCGACCAAATCCCAGGTCGCCGACAAAACCGGCGTCACCGTGTTCCCACAAGGTCCCAAGGGACAAACGATGTACAATGTGACCTCGTGGGGTCTTTCGATTGGCGCGCAATCGAAAAAGCAAGATGCCGCTTGGGAATTCGTCAAGTGGGCGACGAGCAAAGAAGTTGTGCTCAAAGTGCAAAGCGATGGCGCGGTTCCCGGCGCGCGTCAATCGGTGTGGAACAATCCGGACGGCAAAAAGAAATTCCCGGCTGACTGGGTTGAAGCCACGATTGCTTCCGCCAAAGGTCGCGGTTATGATCGCCCGCTCGTGATCAAGGTCACCGAAGCGCGCGACATTATCGGCACGATCATCGTCACTTCCATCGAAGGTGGCAACGTCGAAGCCGCCGCCAAGACGGCCAACGCCGATTTCCAAAAACTGCTCGACGCAGAAAAATAAATGATTCAGTAGGGGCGGGGCAATCCCGCCCCTACGAAACAAAATCCACGATGCACAGTTTCCTCGACCGCTACGTCCGATGGATTTTCCCGTTGCCCGCGATGTTGTTTATCGTGGTGATGATGGTGTTTCCCCTGGGCTATACCTTGTGGAACAGTCTGACACCGTGGAGTCTTAGCGGCGGCAAGCCGCCGACTTTAACCGGTTTTGAAAATTACGTTAAACTTTTTCAAGACCAACGTTTTCTCTTGTCGGTCGGGCGCACGTTTTACTTTACCGCGCTCGCGCTCTTTTTCGAAGTGGTGCTCGGCGTCGCGATTGCGCTTTTGCTCAATCGCGATTTTCGCGGCAAGCGCGCGATCACTTCGATTTTGCTTTTACCGATGATGTCCACGCCGGTCGCCATTGCGATGGTGTGGCTGTTGATGTACGAGCCAACCGCCGGCATTATCAATTTTTCGCTCAAGCAATTTGGCTTGCCGAAAAGTTTGTGGATTGCCGGCACCGACACCGTGATTCCCGCGCTCGCGCTCGTGGATATTTGGCAATGGACGCCGATGATCGTGCTCATCGCGCTCGCGGGTCTCACCTCGCTTCCGCGCGACCCGTTCGAGTCCGCGCGCGTGGATGGCGCATCGTACTGGCAGATCACGTGGCACATTACGCTTCCGCTCTTGATGCCGACGATCACGGTGGCAACTTTGTTGCGTTTGATTGACGCGCTCAAGACGTTCGACATTATTTACACCATGACGCTCGGCGGACCGGGATTCAGTTCCGAGACGATCAACATTTACACGTACCAGCAAGCATTTTATTACACCAACTTTGGTTACTCGTCGTCACTCCTCGTCATCTTTTTCGCGATTGTGCTGGGGATGAGTTTGCTGGCGACGTACTTGCGCCGCACGGTGGAGGTGTAAATGAATCGTCCGCTGAAACTCGCGCTCGAAGTGTTGTACTTTGGCACGCTCGCGGTGGTGGTGCTGATTTTTCTTTTGCCCTTCCTGTGGATGTTGTTCAACGCGTTCAAGACGCCGTTGCAAATCATCAAACTGCCGCCCGATTTGATTTTCACGCCGACGTTGAATAATTTCATCGCCGTGTTCCGCGACCAAAATTTCGCGCAGTACATTTGGAACAGCATCCTCATCGGCGGCGGGTCCACTATGCTCGGCTTGGCAATCGGTTTGCCCGCCGCGCACTCGATTGCGCGGTACAAACAACGCGCGTTCAGTCTGATTATTTTGACCGCGCGCATCGTGCCCGGCATCACGTTCCTGATTCCGTTGTTCATCGTGTACCGCACGCTCGGTTTGATTGACACGTATCTCTCGCTGATTCTCTCGCACGCGCTTGTGACGTTGCCGTTCATCGTGTGGGTGATGGTGCCATTCTTTGAAGCGATTCCACTCGAACTCGAAGAAGCCGCGCGCGTGGACGGCGCGAACGTGATTCAAATTTTCAATCAAATCGTTCTGCCGATTAGCGGACCGGGCATCGTGACGAGTTCGATTCTGGCGTTTGTGTTTTCGTGGAACAATTTTATGTTCTCGATTGTGCTCGCGACGAACAAAACGAAAACCGTGCCCGTCGCGATTTACAATTTCATTTCGTACGCGCAAATTGATTGGGGTGGCTTGATGGCGGCGGCAGTACTCATCACATTACCGATTTTGATTCTCACGTTGGTGACGCAACGGTACATCGTGGCGGGCTTGACCGCTGGCGCCGTTAAAGGATGATGCCAACACTCGGTCAAAACACCCGCCCCATCCCCGGTGACTAGTGTGCCGCCAGCACTCTCGGCGACCATTCTGATATAGGAGGTTTGCTGTGGAGCTGGCAAAAAAGAGCGCGCACGGTATTCCCGCGCCACTCAAAGTGACCCTCCTCTATCTTATCGTCGGCGGAGCGTGGATTTTGTTCTCCGACCAATTTCTGGCGGCATTGTTCGTTGACTCGGCTATGCTCACGCGCGCCCAAACCGTCAAGGGTTGGTTTTACGTGGGTGCCACCGCCGTTTTGCTGTACGGACTAGTCCAGCGCGATTTTTCGATGCTCGAGCGTTCACATCGCGATTTGGAACAGAATTACGATGCCACGCTCAAGGGCTGGGTGCATGCGCTCGATTTGCGCGATCACGAAACAAGCGATCACACCCAACGCGTCTGCGACTTGACCTTGCGGATGGCGCGCGCGATGGGTGTGAACGAAACCGAATTGGAACACATTCGACGTGGCGCTCTGTTGCACGACATTGGCAAGATTGGTGTGCCCGATCATATTTTGCGCAAGCCCGGCAAACTCGATGAAGCCGAGTGGCAAATTATGCGTCAGCATCCGGTGATGGCATATCAAACACTCACGGGCATTACGTTTTTGAGCGCGGCGTTGGATATTCCATTTTGTCACCATGAAAAATGGGACGGCACCGGCTACCCGCGTGGCTTGCACGGTCAAGACATTCCGCTCGCGGCACGTATCTTTGCGGTTGCGGACGTATGGGACGCACTCTCGTCAGATCGCCCCTATCGTCCAGCTTGGCAACACGCCCAAGTGCTCGAGTACATTCAAGCGCACGCCGGCACACATTTCGACCCGCACGTGGTTGAATTGTTCATTCCCTTGATTTCCAACAATGGGGCTGGGATAAATTCAAATTCCTGAAAGGAAAGAAACAGTGAGCAAAGCAGACATTGGCTTGACCGGCTTGGCGGTCATGGGCGAAAACCTGGTGTTGAACATGGAACGCAACGGATTCACCGTCGCGGTTCACAATCGCACAACCAAGACGATGAAAGATTTTGTCGCGCGTCACCCGGGCAAGAAATTGATCGGCTGTGAAACGCTCGCGGATTTTGTCGCGTCGCTGAAACGTCCGCGCAAGATGATGATCATGGTCAAAGCCGGCAAACCGGTGGACGCGGTGATCGAGCAACTCGTCCCGCTCCTCGAACCGGGCGACATCATCATTGACGGCGGCAACTCGTTCTTCCCGGACGACGAACGCCGCACCAAAGAACTCGAAGCCAAGGGCTTGCGCTATCTCGGCGTCGGCGTGTCGGGCGGCGAAGAAGGCGCGTTGTGGGGACCCAGCATCATGCCGGGCGGCTCGCTCGAAGCGTACGAACTCGTCAAGGATATTTTCGTCGCGATCTCGGCAAAAGCCGAAGGCGAACCGTGCGTCACGTACATCGGACCGCGCGGCGCGGGGCACTATGTCAAAATGGCGCACAACGGCATCGAGTACGGCGACATGCAACTCATCGCCGAGGCGTACGACATTTTGCATCGCGCGCTCGACCTGAGCGACGATGAACTCGCCGACATTTTCACCGAATGGAATCAGGGCGAACTGCAATCGTACCTCGTCGAAATCACAAGCCACATTTTCCGGAAAAAAGACCCGGACAATGGCAAGGGCTTGGTAGATGTTGTGCTCGATTCCGCCGGCCAAAAAGGCACCGGCAAGTGGACGAGCCAATCCGCATTCGACCTGGGTGTGCCGCTCCCAACCATCAACGCCGCACTCGACTCGCGCAACATTTCCGCGTTAAAGGACGAGCGGGTTGCCGCGAGCAAGGTCATC
>CAZPIR010000290.1:0-5466 GCA_964586085.1 uncultured Anaerolineaceae bacterium
ATGGCGAACCAACGTCCGCGCCGCGAGCGAAAATAAATGCCGACGCTGTTCATATCGCTGTCCATGTACGGCAGAGCGACGAGTCCGAGCAAACCGAGCATGGGCACGACAATCGCGCCGACAAGCGGATGAAAGTGCAACAATAATTCCTGGATGCCCATAAAATACCACGCGGCTTTGGCGGGATTCGGACTCGCGTCCGGGTTCGCCATCGCTTCGAGCGGCGCGTTGACCGTCGCCGCCCACAACACAATCGCGGCAATCGCGACCGTCGCCCACACCGCTTCGGGACGCACCAGGTCAGCAACCGTCAACACGTTTTCGTCTTTGCTCACGGGGGCTTCATCCACACCGCGCGGCAAAGACAAGCCGCCATCTTTGCGCACGCGCCAAAAATGCAAACTCATCAAAACGAGAATCGCCATCGGGATGATCGAAATGTGGAGCGCGTAAAAATTCAACAGCGTTGCCGGTCCAATTTCGGGACCACCGAGCAGAATGTTCGAGATCCAGTTGCCGATGAATGGAATGTAGACGATGATGGATGAGCCAACCGTAATCGCCCAGTACGCGAGTTGATCCCAGGGCAAGAGATAGCCGGTGAAATTCGCAATGACGGTCAAGAGCAGTAAGCCGATACCAACGAGCCAGTTGAACTCGCGTGGCGCGCGGAATGCGCCGGTAAAAAAGACGCGCAGTAAATGCAGCGCGGCGACGATAATCATCAGGTTGCCCGACCAGTGATGCACGTTGCGAATGAATTGCCCAAACCAAATGCGCGTGTTCAACGCGAGAATCGAGGTGTATGCTTTTTCCGGCGACGGGGTGTAGGCGGTTTCGAGCAACATGCCGGTCACGGCGAGAATGACGACGAGCAAACCAGCCAAGCCGCCTAAGCCAAAAGTATAAGTGAACTTGAGTGTGCGCGCCGGAACTTGGGCTGGGTGCAAGTGCAAAATCATATTGTTCATCACCAGGCGCAAGCGACTGCGCCGGTCGCCGGTGAAGGGTTCGCGCACGGCACTGCGCCACACACGTTGCCAAATCGAAGGTTGGGGATTGTTCGAGTTCATCGTTTCATTCCATCATTCAAAGCTGGGAAGGATTCAAGCAAACCTTGCGAAGGTTAGAAACCTTCGCAAGGTTTTTCGCCATTCGTTCGGATCGAACTTGTCAATTCACGGTGCCGTTATTGTATGCGCCATTCCCACCATTACCGCGACCTGCCCAACCGGGGCGACCGGCTTGATCGCGCACTTGGACACTTGCACCACTCGTCACGTTTTGCATCTGCCCAATTTCGAACAGACCATTCTGGTAGAAACCTTTCATCGTGATCTGGTCGCCGACCTTGGCAGAAAATTTTTGTTCGAGCGCGTACGTCCAGGGACGATTTTCGATCACAACCTGTTCGCCGTTCGATGCTTTCACCGTCATGGCGACCTGATCCACGCTCACCACACTACCCTGCAAAGTCGTCCACTGCGCACCTTGTGCGGCAACGCCTTGTCCTTGTCCCTGACCTTGCCCCTGACCACCACCGCGAGAACCGTTGCCTTGCACGTTCGCAAGCGCCGCCGTGTTCATGGCCGTCGGCGCAGGCACAAACAGGCGTAAGCCCAAACCAAGACCCACCAACCCGATCAACCCGCCGATCAACACTGCTACCAAAATTTGTTTTTTCATTTTATCCTCCGTTTGTTTTTTACACGCTTTGTTTTGCGTTCTTGATGCCACTATAAAACTAACGTGTGGAGAAATGATGGACAAGTGATTCAGAACTGATGAAGTTGTGAATGCCCAAAAACATCCACAGGCAAATTAAAAGCGCCGCACGAATTTCATGCGGCGCTCGATTTTTCACCGTTATCTCACGGTTTGTTGCCTTGCTTTGGATTTGAATCTGGCGCTTGATCGTTCGGCTTGGGCTGAGCCGGTCCTTCTTTGGGCGTTTGTTCTTTAGATTGCCCCGGCGATTCTTTTTGCGGCGACTCTTTGGGTTGCCCGGCAGGTTCCACCGATGGTTGCCCCGATTGTGGTTGTGGCGATGCCTTGGTCGGCGGTTGCGCGCCCGTCGGTTGAGCACGCGGCGTGCCTTGCGGTTGCGCCGTCATCTGGCGCACCGCCGTCGGTGGCACAACACCTGTTGCATTTGGTTGCGCCGTCATTTGCCGCACCGCGGTTAGAGGCGCAATGACCGTGGCGTGAGGTTGTGCTGTCATCTGCCGTACCGGCGTCGGTGGCGGCGCATCGGTAGGTTGGGGTGATCCCGGTGTCGGCAGTGTTGCTGGTCGGTTTTGCTGAGATTGCTCTTGCGTCATCGTTTGCAACACGGCACGAAATCGTTGCGGGTCTTGCAAGCCCAAATCGGTTAATGCTATCTGGGTTCGCAACATAGTTTGCATTCGCTCTAGAATCGGGGTGGCGGATTCGCCGGATGCCATGCCCACAGTTTGCATCGTTTGCAATTGTCGCTCAAGCGTTTCGCGGACGCGTAATAATTCCTGGATCATCGCCGCATCGTCCAGGCTCGTCGCCGCGCGCCATGCTGTTTCGATTTGAGTTTGTTGGCGCATCATCACCACATCGAGCGATTCGTCGCCCAACATCGCCATCGTCGCAATTTCATTCATCCGCCGATTCGCAAAATCGAGCGCGAGTTCGGCGCGCGCTTGCGTATTCGTTTCCGCACTCATCCGCGCATCCTCCGTCGCAAGCTTGATGGCATACAAGGGATGATTGGGCATGGCGTCTTGCGCCGCGTACACCGCCACACCCGAACCACCCAAAAGCAAAGTTACCGCCAAAACTAACATCGTGATTGTTCCCATACTCCAACGCTCCTTTCGCGTCAAAAAGTTCAACCAACTGTTATGACGCAACGGAGCGCGTGGAGATACGGCTGGACGATACGATTCAGCGACAGTCAGAAAATTAGCGCGTCCGCGCGCCGCGAAACGCGCATCGCGTGCCGGGACCGGTTCGAGGCATTGGAGTTTATTTTTAAGGTGCGCATCGAATTGTTCATCAAGCGGATTCATATATCTGCTCTTCTTTCAATAAATGCCGGCGCAGTGCACCGAGCGCGCGGTGTTGCAATGATTTGATCGCACCGACCGGTTTAGCGAGCGTCTCGGCAATCTGCTCATTGTCCCAACCTTCGAGATACTTGAGCACAATGACTTGACGCTGATCGGGCGTCAAGTGCGCGAGCGCACTTCGCACCTGGGTTTGCTCTGCTTGGCGGAGCAGAGTTTGCGATGGATCACCCTGCCCGTCATCGTGCCAGTTCTCATCCAATTCAGCCGTGACCGGCGACTTGGCACGCCAATAATCCGTGATCCAGTTGTGCGCGATGCGATAGAGATATGCTTGCAAATGTTCGCGCGGACCATTGCCGTCACGGAGCGCGCGCAGAAACCGACTAAAGACATCCGCGACGCATTCTTCCGCGAGGTTCGGCTGTCCCAATAATCGTGTGGCGTACCGATAAATTCCCGGACTGTACTGATCGTAAATTTCGCCAAGCGCCTCACGATCAAACTGTTGGGCGCGTTGCAAGAGTGCTTGTTCAGAAATCACATCTGCCCCTAAACACTAGGACGAAAAAATTTGATTTTAGATACGGGTCTGACAAAGGAATAAAAAAGGCGCATCGCACGATGCGCCTCAGCGAATCAATTTTGCCACATTATCGAAAAGCAAGAACAGAGCGAGCGCAACGACAAACACGGCGAACACATGCCGCAAATGCGTTGCCGAAACACGCCGCGCGAGTCGCGCGCCGACGAACGTGCCCGCCAACCCCGCCACAACAAAAATCGCAATCAAGGTCAGGTCGAACGCGCCGCCACTCAGGTGTCCGAGCAAGCCCGCCGCACTGTTTGCCGCAATGATGACGAGCGACGTGCCAACCGCTTGATTCATCGGCAAACCGACAAGCATCACCAACGCCGGCACAATCAAAAATCCGCCGCCCACACCCAGGATACCGGTCAACACTCCAACGCCCGCGCCGCTCGCGAGTGTGAGCACGAGATTCGGCGTCGTTTGTTTTTGGGTCGTATCATGTCGCAGTAACATCATCGCGCCGACGACAAGCATCAACCCGGCAACCGCCATCATCAACGTGGCTGGTGAAAAAAATTTCGAAACGCCGGCAGACAAGTAGGCAAAGAACATTCCCGGGCCGCCGAACACAAGCGCCACGCGCCAGTTGAGCGAACCTTGCGCGTGATGAAACGATGCGCCCACCGCACTGTTCGCGCCGACAATCGCGAGCGAGGTCGTGATCGCGGCTTGGGGTGATTGCCCGACAAGATACACCAACGCCGGCACGGTCAAAATCGAACCACCACCACCGAGCAAGCCGAGTGTCAACCCAATCACAAAACCGAGCGCGAGTTCGAGCGCGAGCGCCGGCATTATTTGCCGGTGCCTTGCTCGATTGGCAAATTACTGTACGACCACGCAATCATGCCGCCGCGCAAATTGATCGCGTTTAAACCTGCCGACACCAAATGACGTGTCGCACTCGAACTGCGATTGCCGGAATGACACACACAAATGATTTCGCGGTCACGCGGCAATTCGCCGACCCGCTGACCCAGTTCGCGCAATGGAATCAAGGTCGCGCCGGCAATGTGCCCCGCGCGGAATTCTTCCGGCTCGCGCACGTCGAGCAAAAATGGGCGCGGCTTGCCATCCAGTTTCGTTTTGGCTTCCGTCGCTTCCAGTTGTGGGATGGGTGAACCAAAAAATTGCGAAAACAGACTCATGATTTTTTCCCTTTCAAAAATATCTGGTACACAGGTAAACAGGTAGACAAGTGAATGACCTTGTTTACCTGTTTACTTGTGTACCGGTTTGATGGTTAAACGGCGAGCAATTCTTCCAACTTGGGCGCGTGATGGAAACGCTTGTCACCGACAATCAAGGTCGGGATCATCATCACGCCATCGCGCAGAGTGCGCGACACGTTCGTAAGCACTTCGATCTCTTCGATTTCAATTTCAGGATGTTCGCGGCGCACGCGTGCGAGCAAACGATTGGTCGCCATGCATCGCGGACAGATGAGCGATTTATAGTAGATGATTTTCATTGTGTCAACAGGGGTGTCACGCGTTGGTCCAGAATGGTGGGCGAGATTTGTCCCGTCCACGAAAAACGTACCGCGCCAGTGCGATCAATTAAAAACGTGCTGGGCAAACCTTTCGAACCGAACGTGCGCGCGGCGAGCGCATTCGGATCGAACAAGACCGGAAACGGCATTTGTTTTTCGCGGATGAATTGTTGCGCCGCCTCTCGATCATCTTCCGAATCAATCGCGAGCAAGACCAGCCCTTCGGCTTGATATTCGTTGTAATACTTGATCAGGTCGGGCATTTCAGCGCGACACGGCGGACACCAGGACGCCCACAAGTTCACCAGCACCGGCTTGCCGCGATAATCTCTGAGCCGCACACC
>CAZPIR010000291.1:0-4003 GCA_964586085.1 uncultured Anaerolineaceae bacterium
GTGCCCGATGCCGAGATCGGACACGACCCGCACATTATGAAAATGAGTCCGATTAACCCGGATCGTTTGTATCAACAAAATCACTGCGGCGTGTATCGTATGGATCGCAACGAGGGCGTGTGGGCCAACGTCGGCAAAACTCTGCCCAAGCCGTACAGCGATCACTCCTATCCGATTGTCGTGCATCCGCATGACCCAGACACCGCGTGGATTTTTCCGCTCGATGGTTCGTTCCCGCTCGGTCGCGTGAGTCCAAATGGCAAACCAGCGACGTTTGTCACACACAACGCCGGCAAGACCTGGAAGAAACAGAACAAGGGATTCCCGGTCAAACACGGTTGGTTCTCGGTGAAACGCCAAGCGATGAATGCGGACAATCACGATCCCGTCGGCATTTATCTCGGCACGACCGGCGGTGAGGTGTGGGCGAGTCGCAACGAAGGCGAATCATGGACGCGTTTGCTCACGTCACTGCCGGAAATTTATTCTGTGCGCGCGGTGGAGTTGTAACACGCAAGCATAAGGCATGGAAAACAAATTATGCAAGTTCACATTCCTACGCCGCTACGTTCGTACACGAACGCGCCAATCGTTGAAGCGAACGGCGCAACCATCGCGGAAATGTTTGCGGATTTGGAACGACGCTATCCGGGGATTCGCTTCCGCGTCATCAATGAGCAAAACCAAATTCGTGAACACATCCGGATTTTTGTTAATCAAACCATCGCAGATAATTTGAATGTGCCGCTCGCGCTGAATGACCAGGTGCGTATCGTGATGGCGATTAGCGGCGGCTGAACCCAACATCCGCGCCGCGTTTACGAAAAATGCGGCGCGGATGTTTTTTAGAAATTGCAAAATTCACGCCAGCGATTATAATGCGCGCATTGTGTGCCAAGATTCAATCAGCGGAGGGCAGGACAAATGAACATTATCGCGACGCTCGAACAAGGACGGGTGCCGGTCACGATTCTCCAAGTGCATGGTAACGTAGACGCGTCGAATTACACGGATTTGCAAACGCGCGCGCAGGAAGCGGTTCGTGCCGGGATGCACTATCTCTTGCTTGATCTGAGTGGTGTGCCGTACATGAGTAGCGCGGGCTTGCGCGCGATCAATCAAATTTTCAATGCGGCACGCGCACATGCCGCCACTGAAAATGATGCCGCGATCAAAAAAGGGTTGGCGTCTGGCAAATTCAAATCCGATCACCTCAAAATTTGCAACCCCACGCCGCGCGTACTCGAAGTATTGAAAACCGCCGGCGTTGATATGTTCCTCGAAATTTATCCTGACCGCCAAACCGCACTCAATTCCTTTGAACCGGGAAAATAAGATTGAACGTCTCACTCGAATGGCTGACAGCGACCGAGTTGGCGCGTCTGTTGCGCGCGCGCAAAATTTCGTCGGTTGAACTCGCGCAATTATTTCTCGACCGCCTCGAAAAATTTGCACCGTGTTACAACGCGCTTGCGGAACTCACACGCGACCTCGCGCTCAAACAAGCACGGCGCGCCGACCGGGCAATTCGCAAGGGTGAGGCCACCTCGCCCCTGCACGGTATTCCGTACGGCGCAAAAGATTTGCTTGCGACGAAGAACATTCCAACGCGCTGGGGTTCGCCTGCGCATCGCGACCAGGTTTTCGATTACGATGCGACCGTGATTACGAAAATGCGCGAGGCGGGCGCGGTGCTCGCGGCGAAACTCGCGATGGTTGAGTTGGCGGGTGGTGGCGGGTACGAATTTGCCTCGGCGTCTTTGCACGGACCTGGGTTGAATCCTTGGAACACCGGGCATTGGTCGGGCGGGTCGTCGTCCGGGTCGGGTAGCGCGGTCGCGGCGGGACTCGTGCCATTTGCGCTCGGTTCGGAAACCTGGGGCAGTATCAATTCGCCGGCATCGTACTGCGGCGTCACCGGTCTGCGACCGACCTGGGGTTTGGTCAGTCGCGCGGGCGCGATGGAACTGGCTTGGACGCTCGACAAAATCGGACCGCTGGCGCGTAGCGCGGAGGATTGCGGTTGGATTTTGCAAGCGATTGCCGGTCGCGACGCGAGTGATCCAACGACCGGGCGTGATTTTCGTTTCAAATCGCGACCTGCGCGCCGCGATTTTCGCATCGGCGTTTTGCCCGCCGATTTCACCGACAATCGTGAACAAGCGAAATCGTTCGACGAAGCACTGCGTGTGTTGAAAAAAATCGGCATGAAAATTTCGCGCGTCGAATTGCCGGAGCATCCGTACGTCAACACGGCGACGACCATCTTGCACGCCGAGACGCTCGCGGCGCACGAAGAGTTGATCAAGAGCGAGCGACTCGATTTGTTGGTGGCCGAGTCGCAAAAGAAAAATTTGCGTGCCTCGTTGCAAATGACGCCGGGCGATTATGCGCGTGCGCTGAAACAGCGCGCCGAAATCACGCGCGATGTGCTCGTGCTGTTCGAACAGTTCGACGTGCTCGTGTCGCCCGCCTCGATGGGCGAAGCAATTCCCATCGAGATGAGTCTCAAGCAACGCCCGAATCGGCGTGGCAATTACGCGGTGTTGGGCGCATTGTGCGGTTTGCCCGCGCTGATTCTGCCGGCGGGATTTGGCGCGCGTGGTTTGCCTTTGGCGCTGGCGTTCACCGGTAACTTGTTCGCCGAGAATACACTGCTGGCACTTGGTATGTGGTTCCAGCGCGAGACCGATTGGCATCAACGCCATCCGCGCGTGGTTGCTTGAATATATTCAGATAATCGTAAACGTTGACCTAATTTTGACTTGAAGTTACCGCGATTTTGACCGGCACGTTTTACTATCGGGGTGCTCTGGTTCGCCAATGTGGGTGAACCGATTTTTGCGCGTACCATCGCGATGGTAAAGGTTATGATTGCCTTTCCGTTAACCCACAGTGGCGGAAAGGCATTTTTTATAGGGGAGAGGTCTATGCAATTACGCATGATCGGATTCATCGCAGGGCTAGGCATTGTGGTTGGTCTCGCCCTCTTCCTTGCGCCAGCGGCAAGTGCCGGCGGTCCGCCGGATGCGCCGTTATCTGCTGAGATTGAAAATCAAGTGTGTATGAGTTGTCACTCGAATCGCCAACTCGTTTTGAAATTGGCGAGCGGTGAAAGCATTTCGATGTTTGTGGACGCGACGGCGTTCAACAACTCGTCGCACGGCAAGCAGGGACAACGTTGCACGGCTTGCCACACCAACATCACCGGCTATCCTCACCCGCCGATTGCCGCACGCGATGCGCGTGATTTTTCGATTCAGATGTACACGCTGTGCCGGCAATGTCACGGCGACCAATTCAAAAAGACGCTCGACTCGGTGCACGCCACCGAGTTGGCGGCGGGCAATCGCAATGCGCCGGTCTGCACCGATTGTCACACCTCGCACTATGTCACGAAACCCAATCAACCGCGCGCGCGCATTTCGACGACGTGCCAGAAATGCCACAGCACGATTTACAACGAGTACAAGGATAGCATCCACGGCTCGGCGTTGATCAACGAAAATAACCTCGACGTGCCAACGTGCGAAGAGTGTCACGGCGTTCACAACTTTGTCGATCCGCGTACCGTCCAGTTTCGGCTCAAATCGCCGAATCTGTGCGCCGACAAGTGTCATACGAATAAAGCGTTGATGAGCAAGTACCAAATTTCGACGAACGTGATGAACAGTTACGTCGCCGATTTTCATGGCAGTACGGTCGAGTTGTTCCAAAAGCAATCACCCGACCAAGCCACGAACAAAGCCGTGTGTTACGATTGTCACGGTGTCCACAACATCAAAAAGATTGACGACCCGCAATCTACCGTGTTTCGTCAGAACCTGCTCAAGACGTGCCAGCAATGTCACCCCGATGCGTCGGCGAATTTCCCGGCGTCATGGCTCTCGCACTATGATGCCAGCCCCGAACGATTCCCGGCAATGTACTATGTGAATCTCTTTTACACCATCCTGATTCCGGTGACGATTGGCGGCATGGTTGCGTTTATTCTGCTCGACCT
>CAZPIR010000291.1:4013-5451 GCA_964586085.1 uncultured Anaerolineaceae bacterium
CGCATCATCAATCGGTTTACCCATCACGGAGGAGCGTGACGCATGGCTGAGCAAAAACAATATCAACGCTTTTCCGTCGCTCAACGGATTGAACACTGGATCATGTTCGCCTCGTTCACGATTCTCGGTGTGACCGGCTTGCCACAAAAATTTGTCGGTAGCAAGTGGGCGGAAGATATGATCGCGGCGATGGGTGGCATTGAACTAGTGCGCCTCGTGCATCACTTTGCCGCGATCATTATGGTCTTGGGTTCGATCTATCACATCGTCGTGCTTGCATACAAAGTGTATGTCACGCGCGTGCGTTGGACCATGTTCCCGCGTTTGGACGATGTGCTCGACGCGCTCGACGCGATTCGTTTCAATCTCGGTTTGACCAAAGAACATCCCAAGTTCGACCGCTATAACTTTGGCGAAAAATTCGAGTACTGGGCGTTTGTGTGGGGCACGGTTGTGATGGCAGTGACCGGGTTTATGATGTGGAACCCGATCAACGCCGCGCGCTTTGTGCCCGGCGATTTGATTCCTGCCGCCAAAGCCGCGCACGGCGGCGAAGCAATTCTCGCTGTGCTCGCGATTTTGATTTGGCACTTTTACAATGTGCACATCAAGATGTTCAACAAAGCCATGTTCACCGGCAAAATGTCCGAACATCAAATGGAAGAAGAACACGGGCTAGAACTAGAACGAATGCGCCAGGGCAAAACGGATCGTCGCGCGCAACCTGAGGTCATCAAGCAACGCGAGCGGATCTTTATCCCGATTGCGGTTGTGTTTAGTGTGATGATGATGGTCGGCGTGTACTTTTTCACCGCGTACGAACAGACGGCGATCACAACCCAGCCGCGTCGCGCTAACATTCAGGTTTTTGTGCCGATTACACCCACACCCACTTTGCGTGCGGGCGCAACTGCCGCGCCGGTGATTGCCGCGCCCAAGCCGTTGACCGAAACTCATGTCGGACGCACCCAGTGCAACGTGTGTCACGAAGCCGGTATCGCCGGTCCCAAGAATCCGGCGGATCATGCTGGACGTGCGGACGCAACGTGTAGCGCGTGCCACAAACTTTCGACGGGCGGCGCGCAACCTGCCGCTGGCGCAACACCCGGCGCCGGTGCCCCCGCGACGAGTGGTGGCATCAAAGCATTGCCTGCCACACACGCCGGTCGTACGACGTGCAACGTGTGTCACGAAACCGGCGTTGCCGGTCCCAAGAATCCGGCGGATCATGCTGGACGTGCGGACGCGACGTGTAGTGCGTGTCACAAAGAGGCGAGTGGTGGCGCACCTGCCGCCGCGCCAACCGCCGCCGCGAAACCATCCGTTGCACCTGGCACAACGGGAGCCGCGCCTGCCGCGACGAAACCTTCGGCGACGACCGCACCGGCAAGTGGCGCAGGTGGCATCAAAGCATTGCCCGCCACACATGCCGGTCGCA
>CAZPIR010000292.1:0-5451 GCA_964586085.1 uncultured Anaerolineaceae bacterium
GCGCATTCCCAAACACATGGATTCGGTATCCTGTCTTATCGGTGAAAAAGCCGCGCTCACGCAAGAACTCGCTTTCAAACGCACGCTGACCTTGTTGCGTAGCACCGACTTGAGACTTGACCTCTATCGGCTTGCCGCCCAAGCCCAAGTGGATGTCGAAGCCGGCAATCTCAATGACGCGCGATATTGGGAGCGGTACTGCGGCGGCTATATCCCGCCGCGTATTTCGGATGGGATTACGGTCCCTCAATAGAACAAAGACAGAATCCAGGTTTCAACACCTGGAAGCGTTTTTATTTACCGCACCGTCACACTGCCGACGCCGCCATTCACTTCAATATCAATTTTGTTCGCCGCGCTCGCGTAATCTGCGCTCTGGTAAATTTTGTCGGATTTCGCAAAGCGTGATTGGTCTATGTGGGCGCCGCCCAAGCCGCTGTTCACGCGAATTTGTGCGGCAACGCCCGGCGGAATCGTGACGACGACACTGCCGACGCCGCCATCAATTTTCATCGTCGTTGTGCCGGCTTGTGGTGTGGTGACATTGAGTGAACCAACGCCGCCGTTTACGCGTAAGGTGGTGACGTTCAATTTGCTCAAATCCAGGTTCGCATTGCCGACGCCACTATTCACGCGCACGGCGAGTGGAATTTGCGGATACAGCGCCACGTCCCACCGGCTCGTGCTCGCGCCGACGAACGACCCAGGATTACCTTCCTCTTTCAATATCAGGTTGCCAACGTTCGCATTCACGTTGTACGTCTTGACGATTTTGATTCCCTCGCGCCGATTGAATTTACCCTCCATCAAATTGGTCGTGTCTTCATTCAGCGCGCTGACGAACACGGTTGAAGCGCCCACATTCAAATCAATGGTCGCGCTCTTGATGTCGCCGAGCGGCTCGTTCATCTGTTCGCTGATCGTTGCGCCCATCGGCAAAAGACTCGCGCCGGAAATTGCGAGCCAGACCAGTCCCGCCACAATCGCGATCCATAGAACGAGAACGACCAGACTGCCCAGCCACGACCGGCGTCCGAATAAAATTTCGACGCCAATCAAAATTAAAATGATGGGCCAATACTGCGCGGCGATCTGCCAAATCGAAAGTGGCAAGTAACCGAGATTGGCGAGCAACAGCAACACGCCGAACGTAATCAAAAGCGGTCCGATGAGACTTGGGGTCCGTTTCACTTTTGCTCCATTTTTTTGGGGTTTGCAATTTTCGACATGGAACTAGACAATCGAAAAATCAAAAATCGCAAATCGAAAATTATTTCCGTCCAAACTCTCTTTCCAACATCGAGGTGTTCAGCGCAATCATGGTCGGGCGTCCGTGCGGGCAGGTGCGCGGCGCGATGGTCTGTTCGAGCAAACGAATCAACTCACGCATCTCTTCGAGCGACAAGACCTGTCCACCCTTGACTGCGATGCTTTTGCACACGCTCGTAATCAAGCGCGCCTCCGCCGATTTTTCGAGTGGCTGTTCACCTTGCTCCAACTCGTCCAGGATTTCGCCGAGTGTGGTTGCCGGCTCGCGTTTTTTCATCGCGGCGGGAATCGCGCGCAATAAAATTGTTTGATTGCCAAACGGCTCGATGCGGAAACCGACCGAGGCAAGCTCGTCGCGGTGCGTGTCGAATGCGCCGATTTGTGCCGGTGTCAATTGTAATGGAAGTGGGTCAAGCAAATCCTGGGTCGCGACGGTTGCGCCGGCGCGTTCGCTTTGCAACTGTTCGTACAAAACGCGTTCGTGCGCGGCGTGTTGGTCAATCAAGTACAACCCATCCGATCCCTCTGCGATGATGTACGTCGAAAGAATCTGACCCAGGACGCGGAGCATTGGCAATTTAGTTAGTTGGGTGGTTGGATAGTTGGGTAGTTGGCTTTGATTGTCGGCGGTCGGCGGTCGTTGGTCATCCGTCGTGAATGGACGATGCAGATCAATCGCGAGTTGTGTGTCGGTGGGTGTTGGCGCGAAATTTTGCAAAGGCGAAATTGTGATTGTGGGAATCGGCGCGTTGGCGGTGAGTGCGGTACGCACGGCGCGTTGCACGGCGACAAAGACCGCGTGCGAATCGCGAAAGCGCACCTGGCTTTTCGTCGGATGCACATTCACATCCACTTCGCTGGGCGGAACCTGAATGTCAATCACCGAAATCGGTGAGCGCCCCACCATCAACGCGGTGTGATATGCTTCGATGACCGCATGTTGCAGGGCGCGGTCTTGCACCCAGCGATGATTCACGAAAAACCACATCTGCTTGCGTGTCGCGCGCGTGATGGCGGGAGGCGAAACAAACCCGTTGACGCTAATTGTTTCAGGTGTCAGGTTTGAGGTTTCAGGTTGACCATCTTCAACTTGCAACTTGCAACTTGAAACTTGCAACATCTGGTTTGCCGTCTCGATTCCCAACACCTTGATGAGCGCATCGAATAATTTGCTCGTGCCCGGCGCTTGGAATACCAGACGGTCATCGTTGACGAGTGAGAAACGCAACTGCGGAAACGCGAGCGCGTACGCGTTGACGAGATCGGCAATGTGCGCGGCTTCGGTGCTGGCTTGCTTGAGAAATTTAAGGCGCGCGGGCACGTGGCGAAATAAATCTTCGACAGTGATGATCGTGCCTTGCGGCGCACCCTGCGCGTGTTGGTCGAGCAGTTCACTGCCATCAATGCGAATTTGCGTCCCGGCAGTTTCGCCGCGCGCGCGCGTGATGAGCGTGACGCGTGCGACGGCGGCAATCGAAGGCAATGCTTCGCCGCGAAAGCCGAGCGTCTTGATCGCGAACAAATCGTCCGCCGAGGTGAGCTTGCTTGTCGCGTGGCGCGCGAATGCGGTCGCGACCTCGCTTGCCGGAATTCCATCGCCGTCGTCCGCGACGCGAATCAGGCGTTGCCCGCCGCCGCGAATTTCGATTTTGATTTCGCGCGCGCCCGCGTCAATCGAATTGTCCACGAGTTCTTTGACGACGGATGCCGGACGTTCGATTACTTCGCCTGCCGCAATTTTCGCGGCGAGGTCATCGGAGAGAATGTGAATTGACATTGGCGACATTGTAGCACAGAAATTTGGAATTGCGAATTTGAAATTGCTACCCCGACTTGAAAAGGCGGGGCAAATACCCCAGCCGCACTTTGCAATTTGTCACGCAGTTGTAACGCCGGTCGGTTATAATCATTGTAGTTGCAACAGAGAAAAACGAAGGTCCGGTGAAAACGCTACGCGGATTGACCGGATTGATGGATTCACGGAAAGGATCAAAAATGAAAAAATGGATTTGGTTACTCGCGGTGTTTGCTCTGGGATTGAGCGGTTGCACAAATCTATTCGCGTTGCCGCCGGTGTCCGCGAGTCTGGGGCAACCCTTTACACTTGGAATTGGACAGTCCGCCAAATTCGATGATGGCTTGGTCATTGCATTTGAAAATGTGCCGACCGATGAACGTTGTTCTTCATGCACCGCCAGTTTTTACGCGCAAGTGAATTTGCGTTTCACCGCGCCCGGAAAATCGCCCGTTTTAATTTCATTGACCACTCCGCCAAATTTCAAAGTGACGGGTGACACTGCTTCGTATACGATTCAATTTATCAAGCTAACGCCACAACCCTATTATCCCCACTCACCAGTTTTACAACAGGATTACCAGTTGACTTTGAAGGTGATTCCGTCTTACTAACCGGCAGAATTCTTTCCTTGCGTTTTGCCGAAACCTCATATAGAATGGCGCGCATGATTACCATCCAGGATATTTTGCGCGCTCATCAAACGATTGCCCCGCACATTTTTCGCACGCCGCTCCGCGATTCGTTTTTGTTGAATGAACGCATCGGCGCGTCCGCGTTTCTTAAACTCGAAAATTGGCAACTCACCGGCTCGTTCAAGCCGCGCGGCGCGCTCAACATTCTCGCGCAACTCACGCCCAATGAACGCGCGCATGGCATCGTCACGGCAAGCGCGGGCAATCATGCGCAAGGCGTCGGACTTGCCGCGCGAATTTTTAACGTGGCGTCCGCGACGATTTTTGTGCCGAGCAATGCGCCGCGCACCAAGATTGCGAAACTGCGCCAGTACCCGATTGATTTGCGTTTGGTCGGCGAAACGTACGACGACGCGCATCACGCCGCCGAACAATTTGCGCGCGAGACTGGCGCGACGTTCATCAGCGCGTACGATGATTGGCGCGTTGTTGCTGGGGCAGGGACGATTGGCTTGGAGATTTTGCAAGACCTGCCGGACGTGGACGCGATTCTCGTTCCGGTCGGTGGCGGGGGACTGATTGCCGGCATCGCGACAGCGGTCAAGGCGATTGCGCCGAATGTGCAAGTGATTGGTGTGCAACCGACTGCGTCACCGGCTCTGCGCGATTCACTGCGCGATGGCAAATGCTACGAGGAATATCCTGCCGCACCAACAATTTGCGACGGACTTGCCGGCGGCATCGGACAAACTTGTTTCGAGGTCGCGCAAAAATTCGTGGACGATGTGGTACTTGTCGAAGAAGCCGAAACGCGCACGGCGATTCGCGCGCTCGTCGAGACGCAACAAATCATCGTCGAAGGTTCGGGCGCGGTAGGCGTGGCGGCTCTGCTCGCCCAAAAAATAAATTTGCAAGGCAAGCGTGTCGCGGTGGTGTTGAGTGGCGGGAACATTGACGCGAGTCTGCTTACTGAAATCCTAACTCTGCAACCTTAAACCTGAAACCCCATGCGTCCTTACCTCGCTCTTGCCATCGGTATGCTTGCCGTTTCGTCCGCCGCGATTCTCATTTCGTTCGCACGCGCAGAGGGAATGCCGGCGGTCGCGATTGCCGCGTGGCGACTCACACTCGCGTCGCTCGTGCTGGCACCGTTCGCACTCGCGCACTCGCGTGACGAGTGGCACGCACTTGAACCGCGTGAGCTTGCGCTCGCGATTGTGTCCGGTGTTTCGCTTGCCCTGCACTTTGCGTTTTGGATTTCGTCACTCGATTACACATCGGTGATGAGTTCGGTTGTGTTCGTTAGCACGAATCCCTTGTTCGTCGCGCTCGCGTCCGTTTTTGTTTTGCGTGAATCGTTCAAACGTGCAACCATCATTGGCATCGTGATTGCGATGTTGGGCAGTGTGCTCATCGGCGTGAGCGACCTGGGAAGCGCGGGCGCGGAATCACTGCAAGGTGATATGCTCGCTCTGCTCGGCGCAGTGACCGTGTCCGGCTATTTGCTCATCGGGCGACGCCTACGGAAAAAGTTGTCACTCATCGGTTACACAAGTATTGTTTACTCGACGGCGGCAATCGTGTTGCTCGCGCTCGCGTTCGTGATGGGCGTGCCATTGTTTGGTTATACGTGGCAAGCGTACGTGCTCGTCGCCTTGCTCGCGGCGGGACCGCAACTCATTGGGCACACATCGTACAACTATGCGCTCAAGTATTTGTCTGCGACGTTCATCACCGTGACGATTCTCGCCG
>CAZPIR010000293.1:0-5394 GCA_964586085.1 uncultured Anaerolineaceae bacterium
CAGCGAGAGCACGACCAAATTCGCACGGCGTATTTGCAAACTCTTGGTATTCGAATTTTGCGGTTTAGCAATCAGATGATAGAAAACAACCTCACCCAGGTTCTACAAGAAATTGTTCAAGCCACCCATTCCCCCTCTCCTGATGTTTTTAATCAGGAGAGGGGGCTAGGGGGTGAGGTGTGAATTCTTACGCCGGAAAAATTCTCAACATTGACCTGACGACCGGACAAATTCACGTCGAGCCGTTAAACGAAAAATTTGCGCGGCAGTACATCGGCGGCGCGGGACTTGCGGCGCGATATTTGTACGACGCGATTGACGCAAACACCGACCCACTCGGTCCCGACAATCCACTGATTTTTATGACCGGTCCGCTCGATGCCACACCCACACCGAGCGCCGGCCGCTTCCTCGTCGTCGCGCGTTCGCCACAAACTGGGTTGTACGGCGAAGCGAATGCCGGCAATTTTTTTGGTCCTGACCTCTAACGCGCGGGATACGATGGCATCATCGTGCGCGGCAAATCGCCGACCCCGGTTTATTTATTGGTGCGCGATGACCACGTTGAACTGCGTGACGCAACTCATCTGCTTGGCAAGACCACGTTCGACACCGGCGACACGATTCGCGCCGAACTCGACGATTCAAAACTCACCGTCGCCGCAATTGGTCCCGCCGGCGAAAACCAGGTCAAGTATGCAATGATTCTCGCGACGAACGCGCGACCTGGATCGAAAAAAGGCATTGCCGGACGTTGCGGCATGGGCGCAGTGATGGGTTCAAAAAATCTCAAAGCCATTGCCGTGCGCGCGGGCAACACCAAAATCGAATTGCATGATCCCGGTGCCTTTCAAGCCGCGTTGCGTCCTGCCCTCGAAATGTTGCCCGATGACATGTCCACCCAAATGCTCAAAATGACCGGCACCGGCGGCGCGATTGATTACATGAGTTTGCTCGGCGATATGCCGGTCAAGTATTGGACACAGAGCGCATTTGATTTTTCCAAAATCAGCGGCAACACACTCGCCGAAACAATTTTAACCGGCAACGCCACCTGTCACGCGTGCCTGATCGCGTGCGGACGCAAAATCGAATACGCGGCGGGACACGCATTGCCGCATCGCGAAGGACCCGAACTCGAAACGCTCGTGGCATTTGGCTCGTTGATGCTCGCGGACAACCTCGAAAAAATTACGCACATCGGCGCGCAATGCGATGCGCTCGGACTCGATTCGATCAGCGCTGGCTCAACGATTGCGTTTGCGATGTTGTTGCGCGAACAAGGTCTCATCGCGGACGAGGCGAACTGGGGCGACACATCGCGCGCATTGCAACTCGTCGAGATGATTGCGCGGCGCGAGGGCATTGGCGATGCGTTAGCAGAAGGTGTAAAATCACTCGGCGCGCGCCACGGCGTGGAAGGACTCGCAGTGCATGTGAACGGCATGGAACCAGCGATGCACGACCCGCGCGCCTTTAGCGGCATGGCGGTGGTCTATGCCACCTCGCCGATTGGCGCGAGCCACAATCAATCCGATTATTATTTTGTCGAGGGCGGGCGCGTGCTCGAAGACCTGGGTGTCGTGCCAATGGATCGTTTCGAGACCCAAGGTAAAGCGATGTTGGTCGCACGACATCAGGATTGGCGTTCGGTCAACGCGTCGCTCGTACAGTGCATCTTTCCCAATCCGCCAGTGTCAAACATGGTCGCCATGATTGCATCTGCAACCGGGTTTGATGTGACGATGAAAAATGTCCTGACCTGGGGCGAACGTAGTTGGAATTTGAAACGTGCGCTCAATTGCAAACTGGGTTACGATGCGCGCGCGAATGAAAAGTTGCCGGCGCTATGGATGCGCGCCCTCGCCGAGGGCGGCACCGAAAAACACGTCGTCGAACTCGAACCAATGTTGCGCGAATACTATGCGTACCGCGATTGGGATTGGGCCACAGGCAAGCCACATCGCAAAAAATTAGAATCGCTCGGCATGAATGACATTGCAAACGATCTATGGAAATAATTCGTAATTTAAAACATAAAGGAGCATGAAATGGCAACACCTCAATCTCTACCAACCAATCTTGATTTGGTGCGCGCAATGCAAGCCGTCGCATCTCAAGACGATGTGGAGGTACGTCGATCACTTTACACCGCGTTTTTGCAAAGCACTCTGCTCGTTCCGATTGCCCCGCAAGAAGGGGATGACCAACCACCGGGTTGGCGTTCCATCGAAGGTGAAATGCCGGTGGATTTCGTCGTCGCGCAAGATGATGAACAAAATTATGCGTGGTTTGCCTTCACCGACGAAGAATCGCTCAAGACCTGGAAATCGGAAGGCAGTAATTTCATCACCGTCGGCGCGTCGAATTTATTCCAGATGGCGCTCGAACTCGACATCGAAAGTATTTTGATCAACGTCGCAGGTCCAGTCGTCGGCGGCGAGTTGACGCGCTGGGAATTTCAAGCGCTCGCATCCGGCATTATGCCCACCGACCAGGGCGAACAAGGCGCGGCGCAGATGACAATTCCGCCGGGCACGCGCGTCGCCTTCGGTCCACTCGCACAACCCGCATCAGAAATTTTACTCACGACCTTGCAAGGCGCACTTGCCGCGCATCCGGAAATTCTCGAAGCGTATCTGTTCGATTTGCAAATCAGCAACCACGAACCGCAACGGGTCACCGGCATTCAGTTCGAGGGAACACCCGCCGAAGCGGTCATTGATAAAGTGATGAACGCATTGGGCCAAGCCATCACACCGGCGTTGGGCGACGACGAATTTCTCGATTTCATGGTGCTAGGTAGCGAGGACGCGCCGCCGGTCACTCCCGATCCGGCATCGCGCATCTACATCCGCCAATAAACCATACACCTACTTTTGAACACACAGCTCAACTCGGACAGACCGCCATTTAGCATTCAGGTCTGGCTGGGTTGAGCTAATTTAATCTGCTACGGAGATTGAAATGATTGGCGATAAATGGCAATCCGAAATTCGTGAATTCAAGGACACGAAAACCGGACGCCAGGTCAAACAATTGACGACGACGGGCAACAACGTGCACTTGTATTTCACCGAGAATTCATTCGATAGCCAACGTAACGAGATTATTTTTCGCTCCGACCGCGCATCGGGACAAGCCCGCGCACCACACGAAAATCCGTTTTACAATTTGTTTCGGATGAATCTCGATTCCGGCGAAATCGTCCAGTTGACCAATGAGGCGGCAAACACAGACGAAGAGCACGGCTCGATTCACAGCGTCACCAAAACGCCCGACAGTGAAATCGTCGTCTATCGCACCGGCGATTTCATCAAGGCGTTGAACACCGCGACCGGCGAGAATCGCATCATCTACACCGAGACCGGCAATTACAACCTGGGTTCGCCCTCGATTGCGCCGAACCGGCGTTACATCGCATTCTCGCGCAACGAAAACATGAATGTTGCCGATGGTCCGAATTACACCGGGTTCAAGGATCGTTTTTATCTTGTGAAAGATGGGCGCATCACACTCGCATTTCTCGATGGCTCAGGTTGGTTCGATGTGTTCAAGGACACGCATCAAGTCGGACATTTCCAGTTTTGCCCGACGGACAGCACGATTGGCTCGTACTGCCACGAGGGTCCCTGGAATTTGGTGACGCAACGCATCTGGTTGCTCGATTTCATTTCGCGCGAGGCGCGTCCGTGTTTTCGCCAGAATGAACAAGATTCAATTGGTCACGAATTTTGGACGCAAGACGGCTATCTCTTTTTCGACAATCGCGGACCAGGACACGATGGCACAATCACCTCGGATCGCACGCAAGCCGTCGCGACAAACATCGAGGTCAATCAAAACGCGATGATTCCGTTCGTCGGACTCTCCGACCGATTCGGCAATATCGTCAAGCGCATTGATATGCCGTTTTACTGTAATCACTATCACGCCAACCCGGATAATTCTGTGCTCGTCGGCGATGATGTGGACGACCTGGTGTTGATTGACATTGCCGGCAAGGAAGCCAAGTTACAAGCGCTGTGCAATCACAAAACATCGTGGCACACCCAGAGCGCGCATTGCCATCCGACGTGGAGTTGGGACGGCAAGAAAATTTTGTACGCGTCCGATTTCGGCGGCAAAGTCAATTTGTATCTCATCGAGTTATGAGTAATGAAAGAACAATATCAACACCTGGGAATTTTTAGCGACTGGGTGCAAGCGGCGCGCGAGCAACAACCCCTCTTTCCCATCGCACAACCGGGCTTGGAAACACAACAGCGTGTGCGCGAGGTACTCGGATTTTGCAACGGCGACGAGACGCCGCGCGCCATTCGCATCGAACAACGCTGGGAACGCGATGGCTTGGTCGGCGAAGAAGTTTCATGGTCAGTCGGTTTTGGTCCGCGCACACATGCGTATGTGCTCAAACCGGCAAACGCCACCCAACCCTTGCCTGGCATCGTCGCCCTGCACGATCACGGCGGATTCAAATTTTACGGCAAGGAAAAAATTGCGGACGGACCAAACGAGGCGCCGGAATTCTTGATTGAGTACCGCAAAAAATATTATGCGGGACGCGCGTATGCGAACGAACTCGCGCGCGCCGGGTTTGTCGTCGTCGTGCCAGATATTTTCCTGTGGGGCACACGTAAATTCCCGCTCGACACAATGCCAGACGCCGTGCGTGAGCTCACCGCAACGCTTTTCAAATCATCGCCGCCGGACAATTCCATTCCGTTCGAAATCGCGCAGTACAACACGGCGGCATATCATCACGAACATTGGGTCAGCAAGTACTGCAACATTCTCGGCACGAGTCTCGCGGGCGTCGTCTGTTACGAAGATCGCATCGCCGCGAATTATTTGCTGTCGCGCGATGATGTGATGGCAAATCACATCGGTTGCGTCGGCTTGTCGGGGGGCGGCAATCGCGCGGCGATGTTGAACGCGACACACAATCAAATTACCGCAACGGTGATCGTCGGCTTGATGAGCACGTACGCAGGTTTGCTCGATCACAACATGTCGCATACCTGGATGTTGTTCCCGTTCGGTTGGTCGCGTTACGGCGATTGGTCGGATCTTGCGGCATGTCGCGCACCGTCACCTCTGCTGGTGCAGTACGACCTGGACGATGATCTATTTACACCGCAAGGTATGCGCGACGCGGATGCGCGTTTGCAAGCGCACTATGCAAGCGTGGGACACCCCGAAGCATACGCCGGACAATTTTATCCGGGTCCGCACAAGTTTGATTTGGAAATGCAAGCCATCGCGTTTACGTGGCTCAAAAAGACGCTGGCATAATCAAGGAGAGTCGCAATGATCGATTTATCGGAATCCAAACTTTTTACGCAAATCAAGGGCGAGAATGGCGTGCCGATTTATTTGCTCACACACAAGGTC
>CAZPIR010000294.1:0-5391 GCA_964586085.1 uncultured Anaerolineaceae bacterium
CTCAGAAAAATATCAGGCTTGGATTATCAAAAATCTTGGATCTGCGTCAGCCACCACGCGACGCGCGGGGGAACCCAATCGCGCATCGCATTCCAGGGCACGAGCATGTCACGTGTGACCGGCATCCGCTTTGTAAAATTCCAGGTCGGCGTGAACGCACGTGCTTTCAAATAGGCACGCACCTTGGCGTCAGCTTCGGGCGTCTTGTGTAACGCATTGCGAAACATCTCATTTTCGAGTAAGCCATCTTTGCCGGCATCCGGTCCAGCTTCTTGCTCTGCCCAAGCGCGAATTTCGTTGAATGGTTCGCTACTCGCCGCCATCGCATGTTTACCGGGTTGCGCGAATAAAATCGGATGCGTTTCTTCAAAGGTCACGCCTTCCGCTGGACCAAACATCCCGTGCCAACTCGCTTCGACCGCAACCACTTGACCACTCGCACCGATGAATGTCCACACGTGTTCGAGTTCGTAAAGATGCCCAATGTCCCAGTCCCACCACAGCGCGTATTCGATGGCGCGTACAGCCGGATAGCCCGCACTGCTCCACTCGATGCGCCGCTTGAACGAGGGCGATGCCGATTCGAAATCGAAAATCGTATAACCTGCGGCGACAAGTGGGAACGGCTCGCGTTCGTCCGCGAGAATAATCGGCGCGTAACGTGTCGCCAGCGCCAACGCTTTTTCGTCTTGGGTAACTAGGGGTAATTGGTCACCGTTCATTTGAATTCAAACACCACCTTGACCGATTTTTCGCGACTGCGTTTGTTGACGACATCAAACGCGCGCGCGTACTCGTTCAACGGAAATTTGTGCGTAATCATCGGCGACAAATCCGCTTTGCCGCGCGCCATCAAATCAAGCACAAGATCGAACGTGCGCCAACGTTTGTCTTGCCAGGTATCGTAGCCGTACGTGTACGTGCCCTTGAGATCGAGTTCCTTCATCCAAATCGGCGTCCAGTCCACACCATTCGGCACAGCGGCGAGTCCCGCCAACACGACCACGCCATGCGCGCGCGCAAATCGCAGAGAATCATCAATCGAATCGGCATTGCCCACACACTCGTAGACAAAATCTGCGCCGCCAACGAGCACGGGCTTGCCAAGAATCGGCTTGAGCAATTTGCCCTTGACCGCTTGCGCGAACGCGGCAAAGTGCGAACCATCGCGCGACGATGCAATGATTTCATCCGCGCCAAATTTTTTCGCCAGTTCTTTTTGAATGCCGTGTCGCGCAATCACAATGATGCGCGCCTTGATGTCGAGCGCGCGAATCGCGGCGATGATGCCGAGACCGATCACGCCCGCGCCGAACACGAGCACCGTTTGATCGTCGCGTGGCGGATCGGCGAGTACGGCGTGCATGCTTGTAGCGAATGGTTCGACGAGTAATGCGTTCTCATCGCTCACCGCATCGGGCACGCGGTAGACCTGGGATTCGTGCGCGAGATAGTACGGACTCCAACTGCCGCCCGTGTCGCGGCACGAGCCGGTAAGCAAGCCCGCCGAGATCGAACCTTCGGTAACGCGCTCGCACAATTGAATGTCACCGCGCGCGCAAAATTCGCACGGCTCGGCAAAGCCGCGTGGCTTGCACCACAACGTCGGCTCAATCACCACTCGGTCGCCGACCTTGAAACCGGCAACCTTGGTTCCAATCTCGGAAATTGTTCCGACATTTTCGTGACCAATCGTGAATGGGAACGAGGTGACTGCCGAGGCGGACGGACTGTTGTGCAAGTGAAGCAAATGATTATCACTGCCGCACACACCGCCAAAACGCGTTTTGATTTTTACCCACTCGTCATTCGGCAAACGCGGCTCGGGCACGTCGAGGTATTGCACGCAGGACAAACCACTCCACAAAATCGGCTGATAAATTTTTCCGAGCGCGAGACCGAGCGCATAGCGCGGAATCGCGGCGTTGAATTGAATTGCTTTCATCATTGAACCTTATTAATTTTTTCGATGCGTCGTGCCGTAATCAAACCCCAATCATCCTTGTGGGTCGTCACTTCAGAAAAGCCGGTCGCTTCCAACATGCCGCGATATTCGATGAACGGATAGACATCACCATCCGCGCTGAACAGCAACGGCTCTAATGCGGCGAGCGGAACTTCGCCCGGACCTTTGTGATCTTCATCGAGCACAGGCGCGCTGACCACAATGCGTCCGTTCACCACGAGCGACTCGTACGCTTTGCGGAACGCGCCAATGATTTGCTCGGGGGAAAGATATTGTGTGACACTGCCAAAGAAAACCAGGTCGAACGATTCAGGTCGCGCCTCAAAATTCAACACGTCGCCGACGACAAATGAAACCTGGGACACGACGCCCATTTGCTCGGCGAGTTGCTTGGCGTACGGCAAAACCATCGCGCGGTCGAGCGCGGTGATGCGCGCGATCGGATTTTTTTTCGCGAGTGCAAACGAGGCGATCCCAGAACCGCATGTCACATCCAGGACGCGCAACATTTTCGCGTCCGTTGGAATCGCCAACTTGTCCCACATCGCATCATAATCCAACAAGTGCCTCTGCCAATCGGCGAGCACAGACGCGGCATACCCAGCCCAGGTCGGTTCGAATGCCTCACTCAACGCAGAGACGAGAGGTTTGTTCGTGCGAACCATTTTGCTCAATTGTCCGCGCGCATCCCACGCCAAGCCGCCCAGGAACGCATCGCCAAAATAAGTTGGCTTGCCTTTGACGAGAAACGCATCCGCCGTTGGCGAAAGTTTGTATTCGGTACGGTCACGAGCGAGCAACCCGACGAAACACAGCGCGTCGAGCAGGACGCGCGCGCCGCGTTCGCTCGTGCCACTCATGCGCGCGAGCGCGGGGACAGTACGATGCCCTTCCGCGACACGCGTGAACACTTCAAGCTCAATCGCCGACTTGACCGTAGCCACCTTGGACAAACCAAACAAAAAATCGTCGAGCACATCTCGATTGGCGGAATCTTCAACACGGGTTGCGCGACGAGCCATAGCATACTCCAATTAAAAAATTTCTGGCGCGATTATACTCTAGGACGCAACAAATCACAACCGATTGATTACAAAATTCAAAGGATAAGCGTGTGTTCCATTTTCCACCTCTGCCCCGTTCGATATAACATCAAACAAACATTGTCTTGAATGAACCGGGCACTACAACGAAAAAACATTTGCGATTTTTGCGATTTCAGGGCAGACGTGTTATATTAAGCGAGCAAAGTACTCCAAGTTTGTCTCGTGGACGCACGGAATAGAACTAGCGTTCGTTTCGCAACTGATTGACCAGGCTCAAGGGAGAATCTGGATGATCGGGATCGGCCGGCAAGACATCAGCACTTGGTTCGCCACACAGAGTAACACCTACCATTAGATGCGGGAATGTCACGCGTTGAGGGAGGTGTTTTTGTTTTTTATCTTCGATATTCTAAAAACATAATTGAAAGATTTAGCACTATTCAACAGTCCGTGTCAATCTTCACCCACAGTGTGCCGGGCGTCTTCGCCCACACTGGGCCGGGGCAAATGAATGAGTCTCCTGCGTGAAAATGAATTAGGGTCTGTGCATTAATGTGGTGTGGGTGTAGGCACTAGCGTCACCTCCTTGTCGAGTGGCTCGCGTCCGTGAGTCCGATAACTGGAACCCGTAATAATCAAGACGTAAGCATTGTGTGCGAGCCGATCCAAGCCCGCCGAGGCCAGCAGTGGGTCAGCGAACCACCCAGCCCATTCCCCCGGCGCGCGATTGCTCGTGATCAGAATCGAACCTTTCTCATACCGCTCATTAATCACTTCATACAGGTCTTCGGGACCGGGGCTAGACAAGGGCTTGAGCCCAAAGTCATCGATGACCAACAAGTCAGGGCGGACATAACCCGCCAGACGTTTGTCATACGTGCTATCCGCGCGCCCCGCATGCAGATGGCGGAGCATGGTATGCGCGCTCGTGAAGCTCACATCCAAGTCCTGCCGGCAAGCGGTGTGCGCCAAGGCCTGCGCAAGGTGGGTCTTGCCGACGCCCGTGGGTCCGCAAATGAGCACATTGCGTTTCTCATGCACGAATTGACAGGTCGCCAGGTCATACACGCGTTGACGATGGATCCCAGGATTGAACGTAAAGTCGAACGTTTCCAAGGTCTTGTCACTGGCCAGGTCGGCGCGCCGCAACCGTAGCGCCAATTGCTTTTGAGCGCGCCGCTCGACTTCGTCCTCGAGCAAGCGTTCGAGAAATTCGGCGTAGGTCCAGTGTTCGGCGAGCGCTTGTTGGGAGCGCACCTCCAGCGTATCGAGAATGCCTGATAAGCGCAGGTGCTTGAGCTTGGGCACGAGGTGTTGTTTCAGTTCCATGCCACACCCCCGCTCACGACCTGGGCCAGCTCTTCCGCCGGTCGCACGAAGATAAAAGACTCAGCGCGCGCTGGTAACGGGAGGGGTAGCGTCTGCAGTTCGAGTTTTTCCACGAGAATGCGTTTCAGCGTGGGCAAACTCGTATCACCAAACGCCACGCCGCGCGCGCACGCCGCTTCCAAGCGCGCCGGCGTGTAGGTATCGGCGAGATGCAAGACCCGTAGCACGGTCCGAAATTTATCAACCGGGCGCGCTTCGAGCAATTCGGCGACGACCTGGGTTGTCGCCGGACCAATACGCGAAGCGTGGGCTTGGGCATAACACAAGTCGCGCGTGAGGGTGGCTCCGCGTACTTTTTCGGGCGGCAAGTGGTCAAGCACCGTGAGACGTTGCCCCGCTTGCGTAGTGCGCGCATGAGTCGCAATCAGCTCTAAATCGGCCGAAAACAAGCGGATTTCACGCAAACCGGCGCGCACCCACAGCGTTTGGCCAACGAAGCGGAATGGCGCCGAATAGAATGCTTTCTCAAAGACGACGTGGCTGTCCCGATGCAGTTTGACGGCTTTCCAGACGGCGGGGTCATAGCCCGTGCGCGGTAACGGGAGGAGGGCCGCTTGCTCGATTTGCGTAAAGCGCGCGAGCGGGACTTGGTGCGTGGTGCCGTGCACCCGTAAGCCCGCACGACCGAGTGACCATTGGCGCGCTTGCACGTTCGCCTCGGGAAGCGTCGTGTGGGGTTCGAGCAAAGGAATTAAATTCTGTTTCACGTACCGCACACCGCCGCGTTCGACTTTGCCTTTGTGGCGGGGCTGGCGCGGCAGGCACGGATCAATCAGAAAGCCAAAGTGCTGAGCACATTCGGCATACGCGCGCGTGACTTCGGCGTCCTGATCCTTGGTGTAGGCGCGCACGATGGCCGCTTTCAAGTTGTCGAGCACAATGCGTTTCGGCACGCCACCGAAGAACGCGAACGCGTGCTGGTGGCACATCAACCAGGTCGTGAGACTATGGTCGAACACACACTCGACGTATTGATGGCGACTCCATGCC
>CAZPIR010000295.1:0-800 GCA_964586085.1 uncultured Anaerolineaceae bacterium
CCGGCGATGCCTTCGTGATTGAGTGTGCCCGTCTCGAATTTGTGTGGCGGTTGATTGTCGGCGGGGCGCACCTTGTACGCTTGCAATTGATCGAGCAAGTCGTACTTGCCATAGAGCACACCGACGTGCGGTCCGTAAAATTTATACACCGAGCACGCGAGCAAATCACAGTCGAGCGCCTGCACGTCAATCGGCGCGTGCGGCGCCCATGCCACCGCATCCACGAACGCAATCGCGCCCGCCATGTGCGCGAGCGAGATGATCGTTTTCAAATCGTTGATCGTGCCGACGGCGTTCGACGCGCCGCCCACCGCAACGATTTTCGTTTTCGTGCTGAGGTGCTTTTCAAACTCGCTCATGTCGAGCGTGCAATCGTCCGGGTGAATGTCCACCCAGCGAATCACCGCGCCGCGTTCTTCGAGCGCGAGCCAGGGCGAAATGTCCGCATCGTGGTCGAGGTGCGTGATGATGATTTCGTCGCCGGGTTGGAGCAGGCGTCCGAGCGCGCGCGAAATGTTGAACGTGAGTGTGGTCATGTTCGCGCCGAACACGATTTCGTCCGGCGAACGCGCGTTGAGAAAATCGGCGAGCGCGGCGTGTGCCTCGGCGAGCATCGCGTCCGAGCGTTGCGACGTGGCGAATGCGCCGTGCGTGTTCGCATTCGCGGTTGTGTAATAATCGCTGACCGCCTCAATGACCTCTTGCGGAACTTGAGTGCCGCCGGGATTGTCAAAAAAAATCGCTCCCGACACGAGCGATGGAAAATGCGAACGGATTTCGTTGACGTCGTAATTCATGTG
>CAZPIR010000295.1:810-5383 GCA_964586085.1 uncultured Anaerolineaceae bacterium
CGAAGAATGCTTTTGAATATCACCGCAGAGGACGCAGAGGAAAACATTGCTCTCCGCGCCTCGCAGTAAATTACATGGGTGGAAATATAAAATGTGGCTTGTCCTGGTTTTGTTTTTACCGCTGATCGCCTTCACCGCGAATCTGGTTGCGTTCGAGACGCGAAAACAATTTTTCAATGTTCGCTTCGGCAACTTGTTGCAAACTCAAATCGAGTTCGGTGCAAATTTGCGTGAGGTACCACAACACATCGCCCAACTCTTGCTTGAGCGCCTCGCGATCTTCTTCGCTGATCTTGCCGCCCTTGTCGCGAAAAATTTTCTTGACCTTGCCCGCCACTTCGCCGGCTTCATTCGTGAGACCCAGGGTTGGGTAAACAATGGCGTGATCGGTGTGAATCAAACTCCAGGTCTTGCGCGATTCGCGCTGGTACGCGTTGAAATCGTCTAGTTTCAAAACATTATTCCTTTCCGTTTTCGCCCGCGATGCGACCCAGGATTTCGCGTTGGCGTTGCCACATTCGCGCGCGTTTGCGCGGGGTCAAATCGTCGTAACCGAGTAAATGCAAAGTGCCATGCACGGCGAGTAAATCGAGTTCGTCGGCGATGCGCCATTTCGCTTCGCGCGCTTGGATTTTAGCCGTGTCGTACGAAATCACAATGTCGCCGGATAAAAATGACAGCACATCGGTTGGCGCGTTCGTCGCGTGAAAATCGCGATTGAGTTGACGCATCTCGTCATCGGTCGTGACGTAAATCGTCAATGTCGCTTGTGCTTTTTCGGCGCGCAAAGTTTTGGCGACGATTTTTTTGAGCCGTGCACGATTCACGCGCGACGAAAATTTGGGATGCACACGAATTGTCAGGTCGGTTTCGTTTTTCATCAAGAGTCACTCGCAGTCGGATCGGGAGTTTTATTTTCGTTTGGCATATCGGGATACTTGACCCGTGGATGGAACAAGCCTTGCAAAACGCCAAAAAACGCTTCTTTGATTTGGAGCACATCGCTCAACGTGAGGTCGCTCTCGTCGAGTTGTCCGTCGCGCAAACGGTCGCCCACAATGCGGTCAATGATCGTGCGAATCTGTTCCGCCGAGTGCGGACGTTCCGCGCGCGCGGTTGCTTCGACGCCATCGGCAAGCATCAGGATCGCGGCTTCGCGCGATTGTGGTTTCGGACCTGGGTAACGAAAATCATTTTCGTTGACCGGCGTGCCATTGTTGGCTTTGAGCGCCATGCGATAAAAATACGCGGCAAGCGTTGTGCCGTGATGTTGCGGAATGAAATCGCGGATGCGCGCGGGCAAGCCATATTTTTTCGCGAGCGCGATGCCGTTTTGCACATGGTCAATCACCATTGTCGCGCTTGCTTGCGGTTCGAGTGTGTTGTGCACATTCACGCCGTCGAGTTGATTTTCGACGAACGAGGGCGGCGCATGGGTTTTGCCCACATCGTGATAGTACGCGCCCACGCGCACGAGCAAAGCATCCGCGCCGATGCGATGCGCGGCTTGCTCGGCGAGATGACTGACGATCAAACTGTGATGATACGTGCCGGGCGCTTGAATCAACAATTTTTGCAACAAGGGATGCGTGGGACGCGCAAGGTCAATCAGTTCGAGCGGCGTGGTGATGCCAAATAATTTTCCGAGCAAGAACAAACTGCCGAGCGCGATCAAGCCGGACAGCGCGCCGTTGCTCAAAGCAAGGACGAGTGCCACACCCCAGTACATCCACGCGAAATTATCGTGAATGACCAGGAACACGGCAATCACTAACGCGTTTGCCAGCGCAACGTATGCGCCGCTCCACAAGAATGTTTGCAAACGCTCGATGCGACCCAGACTGAGCGCGGCAACCGTACTGCCGGCGAGTGCATACACGGTCAGCTGAAATTGGTCGGGCGCAAAAAAACCAATCGTGAGCGCGAGCGCCCAGGACACACCCAGGGCAACGGATGCATCCACGAGGACGGCGAGCAACATTGCCGCCGCGCTGATTGGATACAAAAACAAGAGCGTGGGATTTTGCGCGGCGAGGCGCGCGACGAGCGAAAACGTCACGACGATAAACGCGATGAGCCACAGCGCGCGTGTTTGGCGAATGACCGCCGACCGCAAACGCACGAGATAAAATGCGAGGAGCGCGATGAGGATGACCGCGAAAAACGCCGGACCCAGGTAATCGGCAGGCGTGATGGTTTCGTCGAGCAAGCCGATTTGCAAAATTGCTTCAAAGGCGAGTGGCGTGATGATTTCGCCCTGCCGCACAATCGCTTCGCCTTTTTCGATGGTGCGCAAAATTGTGCCCACGCGTGTGGCGGCGAGCGCGCGTTGCTCTTCGGTTTTTTGCGCGTTGTAAAAACTGTTCGGAATGATAAATGCTTTTGCCCACGATGTTACCAACTCGGCTTGGTCGGAGGGCAGGGCGAGACTGACGCGCGAATTTAATTTGGCGGTCTGGGTCGGTACATCGCCGGGGCGAATTTCTTCGCGCATGGTTACATCGAGTACGTAGAGTGTTTCGTTGACGACGCGACGATACGCGACATCGTCGAGCACCAGTGTCCGGCTCACGATGGATGTGGGCACGCCTAATCCCGGAATCGTCGCGATCCAACCGAGTTTGCGTTCGGAAACCATGTACGAATCCTGGCGTACCGATTCGATGTGATCGAAAATTCGGTTGGCGAGCCGGACTTGTTCGCGCGCGAGACTCGCATCGGGCGCGTCGTACACATCTTTGATTTGCGCTTGCGCTTTAAGGTGCGCGTCGCGCGTTTGAATGTCACTGGGAAAGGTGATGCGTTCGGGCGCGAGGATGGTTTGCGGGCTGGCTTGTCCGGCTTCAAGGCGCAGTGGCTCGACGGTGGGTTGAAATGCAAAAATCGCGGCAAGCGCGATGGCGGTGAGCAAGCCAATGCCCAACGCCATCACGCATTGCCAACGTGTGAGTGTGACTACTCGCTTGAGCGAGGGATCACCGGCAATCATGTCCTGGTCTCGTCAAGGGTTCGCCAACAAAAAAGGCATTGGCGGCAGTTGCCCCGATGCCCAATGAAACGAACGTGTGTTTGAACTGCATCACTTGAATTATAAGAGTGCGCGGGCGCGGCGTCAACCACCCCTGCGAGTTGCATCACAGTTCCGCCGCGTCGCGTGGCGTGCGTGTCAACACGTACGCCACGCGGGCGCGCGTGCCTTGTGATGTTGTAACCAGGTCGGTGGCGACCCAGCCGGCGGCGAATGCGTTTTGAAACACGCGTCGAGTTTGTTCGCGCCACTCGCGCGCAAATTCCAAACTTGTCGCTTTGATCGCATTCAGGTCTGTGGGAATTTCGACGAGAAGCGTATCGCCGTCTAGTTCGTTGGCTCGCGTGATGTGCGGCAGACCGTGCTCGTCCCAGGTCAGGTCGAATGCGGCTTGCGAGTTTTGTTCCAGGTGCGCGTCCCAGGTTGTGCGCGGCGGCGCGGCATTTTTGCGCGCCACCACGCGCGGCGAGTTAAGCCACCATTCGATTTGAAAACGATCCGAGGCGAGACCGGCGTTCAAGCCGTCGGTCATTTCGCCGTACGCGTTGACCAGGTAATGGCGCGCCAGCGCGCCGAGATGAACCAGGTTCAACCGCGCGTTGAGCGCGAGCAGAGGATCGTACGTCCACGTGACCAGGTCAATTCCCTGCGCGAGGACATGCTCGCGTTGCGCCCATTTGAGGCGCGCGCCAATTTTGCGCGATTGAAAAACCGGCAAGACCGCGAGCATATGCGAGTGATGTTTAAGGTACGGCGCGGCGCGTGTTTTTTCGAGACCCAGGAAACTGAACGTAAAGCCGGCGAGCGTCTCGCCGTCGAATGCGCCGAGCGACAAGCCGCCGTTTTTTTGAGCGGCGATCAACATGTTGCCCGGCACAGCGTCACGCCAGTCGGGCATTTGCCAAACAAGACGTTGCAATTCTTCCGCCGCAAGGAATTCGTCCCAGGTTTTGAGTGGACGAATTGCCAAGTTGGCGTCGTGCGGCTCACGCATGATTAACGGCGTCCTGTTTTCTTTTTACTGGCTGGGCGCGGCGAGTCATCGTCGTCCAGTTCTAATTCGTCTTCTTCGTCCTCGTCTTCTTCCCAGTCGTCTTCATCCTCTTCCCAGTCGTCTTCCTCTTCCCAGTCTTCGCCTTCTTCGGCTTCCCAGCCTTCCCGTTCTTCTTCATCTGCCTCATCACGGTCTTCGCGAGTGAGACAGCCGGCATCTGGTTCGTATTCGATTTCATCCGCCGTGCATAGTCCGTTCTTGTTGAAATTACACTGCCGATCACGGCAACGAATGCGCGTCATTCGTTCATCCTCCGCTTGTTTTTGATTTTGGTCTGGAAATTTTGCGACGCTATTATAGGCAAGTTGGCATCTTTTGTAAAGAATTTCCGGCGCGCCGATTTTGCGTTTTCACGCGGCGAGTTGGCTCGGGCGCCGAAAAAAACGCGAGGCACTCGTTGGGATTACCGGAATGCCTCGCGCAAAAATATTTTTTTGAGGGGCGCTCACTCGGTGGATTCGAGCACGCGGAACGAGGCGATACTCGACCAG
>CAZPIR010000296.1:0-5380 GCA_964586085.1 uncultured Anaerolineaceae bacterium
AACGCGCTCGCCGTGTCGCTCTGCATCGCGTAACCGGATTCCGGCTCGTACGCGGCGAGCGTGAAATCATCCGTCGCAAATGCCGGCGCGAGGCGTTTCACATCGTCGGCGGTGATGAGGAACGTCGCAATGCCGACGCTCTGCAACATCGCCATGTTCACCTTGAGCGCGTCTTCCTGTTTAACACCGACGATTTGCACAAAGCCGGTGCGCGTGAATCCGCAATCGCCGCCCACCAATTCTTTCCAGTGACGAAAATACTTGAATGATTCCCACGCGAGTTGCGCGTCCACCTCGGTCGCATAGTGCATCCGCACCAAGCCGCTCGAACGTCCGGTTGCGCCGGCGGCGACAAAGTTTTTTTCGAGCACGGTTGCCTTGACGCCGCGTTGCGCGAGATGAAATGCAAGACTCGCCCCGTGAACTCCGCCGCCAATGATAATCACATCGCAGTTGTTGGTCATGCCTCAATCCTTTCGATGCGCCGATTGATTACGCCAAACGCTTGTGCCATCCCACACCAATAAAAGCGTAACGATTGCCCAGCCCGCGCGTTCGTACCATGTGTTGACCGCCAACGCCATGCCGAGCGCGAACAACACGCCGCCGCCGATCAGCGCGAGGCGATACGGGTGTTCGCTCAACGTTTGCCAGAGAGATTGCTCGCGTGCCATGCGTGCCCAGCCCAGTGTGGTGACGAGCACCGCCAGTCCGGCGATCCAGGTCGCCGATGCCAAGATGCCAAACCAATCTATCATGTCAGCGACTCCGGGTTAGCGGGTGGCGCGTGCCGCCGCGCGGGGGTGATTTTTTTATGCAGACTGGCGATCAAGCCGAGCAACATCCAAAATAAAATATCATAACGGGCGATGAAAATAGTTGTGTCGAACAAGCCATAGACCATGTGCGCAACCAAACCGGCTCCCATTCCCAGGATTAGCGTCGGCGCCCAGGCGGCAAGCTCAAGCGATGAGTAAGAGTCGGGATACGCGCGTGTGTGTCGCCAACTCGCCACCAACATCGTGTACGCACCCAGGTAAAGCGCGAGAAAAGCCACCAAGCCGGGAATTCCCAGGTCGAGCGCGGATTCCAGATATTCATTATGCGCGTGAATTGTTTCGATCTCTGGTCCGATCAGGAACAGCGGATACAACACGTGGACGACGCGACGGAACGTATCCATCCCCATCCCGGTGAATGGAAAATCTTGAATCGCATAGATGGCGCGCGACCACACTTCGAGGCGACCTTCGAGTGTTTCGACGCTGGTTCCCGAATCGGCTAGTCCGGCATCGGCTGGTCCGACTCCGTTCACGAGACTGGTGAAGAGGACGATCCCGGCAAGGAGCGTGACGATTGTCAACGCACCCAGCCCCAGCCAATTTTTGCGTTGGATCACCCATCCCGTTAAACCGATCAACATCATCGTCCCGAATCCTACATAACTCGCGCGCGATTGCAGGAGCATAAAGAGACCGAACATGAATCCCAGGATTCCCAGGAGCAAGACGAGACCAAGGATGGTGGGCGGGTTGCCAAAGCGTGCGCGGAGCGCGTGGCGTTTGCGCGCGACCTCGATTGCGACGGCGGCAAGTGTGGGGATGACCCACAAGAGTGAGCCGGCAATCAGGTTTGGATTGAGTCCGCCGTCACTGCCCAACAAACTCGAACGAAAGGTGGGCAGGCGCGCAATCAACGCGGCAAACGCCCCGAACTTGGCGGTAAAGCCGGCGCTCACCAGCGCGAGACTGCTCAAACCCAAACCAATCGCTAGAAAAAAAGCGAGCGCGAGCCACCAGCCGCGCTGATGTTCGCCAGCGCGGACAATCGCAAAAAACAAACCCAGTTCCAAGACCATCGTCGCCAGGCGCGGGAAACTTTGCGCCATATCGTACGTCGCGTACAGACTGACGAGCATCATCACGGCGAGGATGAGGATGGCAAGGTTGAGCGGCGTGCGTCGCACCGGGTGATGGCGCGCGACCAAGCCGACGAGCCATAGCACGGGCACGACGAGCATCGCGAATGAACGCGACGGTGCGGGAAACAAGAGCAGGGGCGCGGCAAGCAGGAGAATCACCCAGTGCCACCGGTCAAGCCAGGAAAAGAATCGCATACGTGGTTAGTGCGGACAACTCGTCCGCCCAGCGAGATAAAAAGCAAATCCACGCAAGGCACGCAGACACACGAAATGATTTCGTGCCCACCGTGTCCCTCCGTGGATAGTTTGGATGAATATCTGACAGGTAAAGCTCAATCCGAGCAAACTGAAATGCTACGGCAACAACACCTGTTCGCCTTCGTTCAAGCCGGAAATAATTTCCGTTTGATTATTCCCGTTCGCGCCGACCTGCACCGGCACACGCTCGGCTTTGCCGTCGCGCAGAATGTTGACGTACTGCGTCGCGCCATCCAGCTGAACGGCGTTCGAGGGCACGAGCAACACATTTTCTTTCGCTTGCAGGACGAATGACACATCTGCGCCGGTGCGAATCGTCGCCGGCACCTGGGTCTGGTTGTCGAACGCGACAAGCACGCGGTAGACATTCTTGCCCTGAAAGATCGCCTCTTTCGAAGCGATCTCTTTGACCTTGCCGGTGAACACCTTGTCCGCAAAACCGTCGAGCACGATGCGCGTGGGCTGACCGAGCGACACGGACAACACGTCGGATTCGGACACGCTGACCTCGATCTGCAATTGTGTCGGGTCGGCGAGCGCGCCAATCGGCTCGAATGCTTGCACGGAATCGCCCACGCTTTTATCCACCGAGACAACCAAGCCGTTGAACGGCGCAACCAGTTTCGCATTGTTCAGGCGCGTTTGCACCGCTTCGACGCGGCGTTGATTGTAGGCAAGCAATTTTTGATTCAGGTCAATGTCGAGCACGGTGATTTGCCGGTCGGTCTTGTAATTGTTCAGGTCGGTCATGATGCGTTGCAAGTCCGCTTCGGCGTTCAAATATTGATTGTACTCGGTGATCGCGCGCGCATGATCGGCGGGCGTGGGCGCTTTGAGCCGATACATTTGAAACAATTGATTGCGCAGGTCGAGCGTGCGTGTATACGCATTGTTCGAAGTCTCGATGCGGTAGTCGAACGCGCCCAGCCGCGCCTGCGCTTGTTGCAAGATCAAGCTGGTGCGGTCGGCTTCGTACCTGGCGAGGTTCAAATCCTGTTCGAGTTGAAACGCATCCAACTGTCCGATGGGAGCGCCTTGCTTGACCTGGTCGCCGGCGGCGACGACAATGTTGCTCAGCGTGCCCGCAATGTTAAAAAAGAGAAACGCTTCGCGCACCGAGTTGACGCGCCCGCGTGCCATGACGGCTTGGGTCAACGAGCCGCGTGTCACTCTCGTCATGCCGCCCTTGGCAACGGCGAGTGTGGGCGTCGCGGTCGGGCGCGGCGCAAAGGTCGGCACGGCGCGCGGCGCGGGGGTCGCATCGCAAGCGACGATGCCGAATGCCGCCAGCACGAGCACGGCGCAAGTCACTAGTTTGGTCAAATCAATTCTCATTCACACAATCCATGCTGATTTTTTTATTGCAAGTTGGCGCCGAGTTTATTCGGGCAGAGATTCCGGCGGCGCTTCCATGTCGGCGGTCTGGTGCTTGCCGTTCCCGTTGCCATTGCCTTTGAGCGACAGCATCGGCTTGGGCGTGGACGACTCGGCGCGATGCGAGCGTTTTTGCTTGGTGCCGTCCTTGGCATTATAGTAATAGTAATAGTAACCGTACCCACTGCCGGACGAAACGCGATTCAACACGACGCCCAGAATCTTGGCGTCCACTTGGGCGAGCGCTTCACGCGCGCGGCGCAACGTGTCGGTGCGCGTCTTGCTCGCCGAAATGACCCAGACCAGGTGCTTGGTCTTGGAGGCGAGGAGCGCCGCATCCGTCACCGGCAACACCGGCGGCGAGTCGAACAGCACAATATCGTAACGTTCCTTGAGCGTAAGGATGAGCTTGTCCATCCACGCAGACGCGATCAACTCGGCGGGATTCGGCGGGAGCTTGCCGGCGGTCAACAGGTGCAGACCGGGCACGCTCGTCTCGCGGATCACGTGGTCGAGCGGTTGCTCGTTGAGAAAGGCGTCGGTCAAGCCCGGTTCCTGGGGCAGATTGAAAATGTAATGCTGGGTTGGTCGGCGCAAGTCCGTGTCCACCAGGATCACACGCTTGCCCATCTGTGCCATCACCACCGCGAGGTTGGCCGTCGTCGTGCTCTTGCCCTCGCCCGGTTCCGCGCTACTCAATACCAACGCGGCGGCAGAATCCACCGCGAGTGAAAATTGCAAATTGGTCCGCAGGTTGCGGTACGCTTCGACGTGCGGCGCGCGCGGCGAGTCCACCGCCACCAACGCATTCTTGGTTTCTTTGGGAAAGCGCACGACATTGCCCAGCGTGCTCAACTCCAACACGCGGCTCACATCGTCCGAGTTCTTGAGCGAGTCGTCCAGGTATTCGATGCGGAGCGCGATGCCCAAGCCCAACAACACGCCGACGGCAAGCCCGATCAGCGCATTCGTCGAGGTGCGCGGGCTGATCGGCACGCGCGGCAAATCTGCCGGCGTCGAAATGCTGACCGTGTCAATGTACCGTGACGCGGCGAGACGCACGTCCTGCGCGCTTCGGAGCAAGACCGAGTACTGCGATTGGAGCGTCGTCAGTTCCATCGTCAGGCGCGTGCGCTCGGTGCGCACAAATTCCGGCGCGTTGGCGTTGCGCGAGTCGCCGGCTTCGCCGAGCGGCGCAAGCGACTTTTGCGTTTCGTCAATTTTTTTGCGGACTTCGGCAACCTGGCGGTCAATGTCGTCCTGCACAAGTTTATAGCGTTGCAGTTGGAACGCATTGTTCTGATCGTTGAACACTTTGGCGATCTGGTTCGCAATCGCCTGCGCGCGCGCCGGGTCGGTGTCCACGACGGACACGCGAATCAGTTGCGTGTCGCGCACCAACTGGACGGACACGCCGGCGGGCAAACGACCGCTGGGGGTTTCGATGTTCAAATCGCTGGCGACCTGGTTGAGCACGACCGACGATTTGAGTTGTTCCACATAAGTGGTTGCCGCGCGCTGGCTTGTCAGGATGGCTGTGTAATCTTGCATCGGGTTACTGCCCTGCGAGATCAACAAGGTGACCGTGGATTGGTAGGTCGGTACGGTCAGGAAACTCATGCCCAGTCCCGCGCCCACACCCAGGATACCGCCGAGGATGAACAGCCACAGCCATTTTTTAAGTAAACGCAAATAATAACGTAAGTCCACCATCACTCCTTGCGCCCAAACTTGCGGAGCGCATTATACAACACAACGGGCGAGAGGTAAAATGCTATCCTTTACGAACCCGTTCCTGCAATCACAACCCAAAAGGCGCGCCAGAGA
>CAZPIR010000297.1:0-5374 GCA_964586085.1 uncultured Anaerolineaceae bacterium
TTCCCCGATTGTCACCAACGGAATCGCAAGCCACAACGCGAACCAGAGTGCGAGATTTGCTAACGCGACGCCTAATGCGCTCGATGCACTGGCGAGCCACGCCAATTTCGTTTGTGCATGTGAGAGTTGATTATTCAATTCGCGGACTTGGGTTGCGGACGCATTTGTTTGACCGAACGCAACCATGTCGGCGATGCCTTGCAGATGATCAACCAGGTAGGTGGACAACCTCGCGCGCAGGGCGATGGATTGTTGATTTGCCGTTCGATGGATGGGTTGCGTCGCAACCGGCATGACGAGACCGATGACCAACATGAATGCCAGCGTGACGAATCCCAACGCAAACGAAAACTGAGCCAGAAATAGAAACATTCCAATCGCGATGATCAGCGCAACCATCGGCGGCGCGAGGACGCGCACGAAAAAATTTTGCAGGGTTTCGACATCGCCGACGATGCGCGCCAGCAAATCGCCACTGCGATGTGATGCGGCAAGCAATTGCGCGGGCGCACCCGGTTCGATTGCCGCGTAAAACCACACGCGCAAACGCGCCAGCACGCGCAAATTCACATCGTGCGAAATGTAGCGCTCCAAATATCGAAACACGCCGCGCGCAATTCCAAAAAAGCGCACGCCCACAATCGGCACAGCCAGTTCGGCGATGGATGGATGCCATGCCGCGCTCGCAATGATGTACGCTGACGTCGCCATCAAGCCGATGCTACTGCCAATCGTGAATGCGCCGCATGTGACCGCGAACGCAACGTGCCACCTGAACGGCGCGATCAAGGTTAGCAATCGTGCAATGATTGTACGAAAAGATAACTGAACCTTGGCCATTGGCAATTGGTAATTGGTAATTGGTAATGGCGTTGCCAGTTCGTCTGCAAAAACCGATTGCGCGCTCGGCTCGCGGTCCTGCCATGCCGAAACCAATTTGTAATACGTACCTCGATTGCTCATCAACGTGGCGTGCACGCCAGACTCGACGATGCGTCCCTCATCCAACACCACGATCTTGTCCGCGTGCTCGACGGTGGCAAGCCGATGCGTTACGATCAAGGTCGTGCGATGCTGGGTCAACCGTTCAATCGCTTGCTGAATCTGCGATTCGTTTTCAACGTCGAGATGCGCGGTGGCTTCGTCCAAAATCAAAATCGGCGTGTCTGCAAAAAATGCGCGTGCGAGGGCGAGGCGTTGCGCTTGTCCGCGACTCAGCCGCGCACCTTGTTCGCCAACCGGCGTGGCATACCCTTGCGGTAACGCGCGAATGAACTCGTCGGCATTCGCAAGTTGCGCCGCACGAATCACGTCGTCTCGTTTGGCATCCGGACGTGCGAGCGCGATATTTTCGGCGATGCTTGTGTTGAATAGATAAGGCAATTGCGGAACCCAGGCAATTTGTGCGCGCCACGCGTCCGGCGAAATCGTGTCGAGTGAAATTCCGTCGCACAAAATTTTTCCCTGCGTTGGCTCGATGAAGCGCAACAGTAAATTGACCAGCGTACTTTTGCCCGCGCCCGTCGCGCCGACAACGGCGATGCGCTGACCTGGTTCGATGTTGAGTGAAATTCCATCGAGCGCGGGACGGTTTTCGGCGTAAGTGTAGTGAACGTTATCAAAAGAGATGCGACCGAGGACGGAGGGCGGAGGACGGAACAAACTAGACCTTTGTCTTTCGTCTTCCGCCCCTAAAATTTCAAAGATGCGCGATGCCGCCGCAACGCCGGACATGCCCGCGTGAAAACGTGTGCCGAGCAACCGCAGGGGCAAATAAAAATCGGGCGCGAGAATCAAAACAAAAAATGCTTGCTCGAATTCCAGTTGTCCGTAGAGCAATCGCAAACCGACCTGGACGGCGACAATCGCGGTACTCAGCGTTGCGATCATTTCGAGCGCGAACGCCGAGAGGAACGCGACGCGCAACACGCGCATCGTCGTGATGCGGTACCGCTCACTCACACGCGCAATCGTTTCGATCTGCTCGCGACTGCGCCCGAAAATTTTGAGCGTCGTCAATCCTTGCAACACATCGAGGAAATGCGCGCTCATCCAACCCAGTTCGCGATATTGTTTACGCGTGAGCGCGTCCGCCGTGTTCCCAATCAAAATCATAAAGAGCGGAATAAGCGGACCCGTGATCAACAAAATCAACGCCGAGAGCCAATCGAGGGGAAAGACGAACGCGAGGACGAGGAGTGGAATCAGAACCGCGAGCACGAGTTGAGGCAAGTATTGACCATAGTACGCTTCGAGTGCTTCGATGCCTTCGGTCAATGTGTGCGTGAGTTCGCCGGTGCGCTCGCCGCGTGTGTACAGCGGACCACGCGCGAGGATTTGGGCGTACAGCCGCACGCGCAAATCTGTTTTGATGCGCGCGGCGATTTGAAACGCGCTCGCTTCACTGCCCCAGGATAAAAGCGCACGCGCGCCAAACAACGCAAGCAACACAAGCATCGCGTCCCGCACATCGGTGAGGTTGGCGTGATGGAGCAAAACGCGGGCGATGATCTGGCTGAGTAAATCGGCTTGGGCAATGATCGCAACGCCAACACCCAAGCCGAACAAAATCGTCAAGGCGAGGAATGTGCGCGTGGAACGCAGTTGAGCGAGCAATCGCTGATCGAGATTCATGACAATTATAAACCGTCCAGGTTTCACAAACCTGGACGGTTTGTTTTAATGCACGAGCGATTTTTTGCTGACGCGTTGGCGAAACACGTAATAGGTCCAGCCTTGATAGATCAACACAATCGGCACAAAGATCAGCGCGACGATGGTCATGACGGTCAACGTGTACGGCGACGACGAGGCATTGTAAATCGTCAGACTGAGTTTTGCCGGATCGGTGCTGGAAACCATGACGCGCGGAAAGAGCGTGAGGAAAACCGTAAAGACCGTTGTGATCAAGGTCAGTGCCGTCATGATAAATGCCCAGCCCGTGCGTTGATTGCGAAGGAACCAATTGACGGACAAGAGCGCCACGCCGCCGAGAATCGGAATGACGCCGGGATTGACCCCTAGTTTGGTGTACATATCGGTCGCCAGGTAACTTGCGCCAAGTGACACGAAAAGCAAAACGACGGCAGGCACCCATAGTTTGAGCGCGAGCGCCTGCGCGCGTTCCATGATCTCGCCCTCGGTTTTCAGCGTGAGATAAACTGCGCCGTGCAGAACGATCAACCCCAAACCGTACACGCCGGTCAATAACGCATACGGATTGAGCAAGGTAAAGAAATCGCCGGTGTATTGCATCTTGGCATCAATCGGTACGCCCCGCAAGAGATTCCCAAGCGCAACGCCCCACAACAACGCAGGCACGAGACTGCCGAGGCAAATCGCCCAATCCCAAAAATTGCGCCAGCCCGGTCGTTTGTCTTTACTGCGAAACTCGAACGCAACGCCGCGCATGATTAACGCGAGCAACATCAAGACAAGCGCGAGATAAAAACCGCTGAACATGGTCGCGTACCAATGCGGGAACGCGGCAAAGATCGCGCCGCCCGCCGTGAGCAACCACACCTCGTTGCCATCCCAGAATGGACCAATCGTGTTGATGATGACGCGGCGTTCATCATCGTCCTTGCCGAGCCAGGGCAAGAGAATGCCGACGCCGTAATCAAATCCTTCGAGGAAAAAGAAACCGGCAAAAAGCACCGCGATCAACATGAACCAAAGGGTATTGAGATCCATGATCATCTCCGTTCTAGTACGCCCCAACCGCTTCGGCGATTTTTGCCGGATCGGTTGTCGCATACTTTTGCAAAAGGAAAATATCTGCGCCCATCAACGCGCCGTAGACGAGTGTAAACAACACTAACGAGATGAGAACCGCGCCACCGCTCACTGCCGATGACACACCTTGCTCGGTACGCATCAGACCAAACACGATCCAGGGTTGGCGACCCAGTTCGGTCATGATCCAGCCCGCCGAATTTGCGACATACGGCAACAGGATCGCGTACGGTAGCCATTTCAAATAGCGTGTGCTCGCTTCGATTTTGTGTTGCATCGTCAAGTACAAACATGCCAACGCGATGGCACCCATCAACATGCCCGCGCCAACCATGATGCGAAAACTCCAATAGATCCAGGGCACGGGCGGCAAGTAATCACCCGCGCCATACTTGGCGGCGTACTCGACTTGCAAGTTATCCAAGCCCTTGACCTCACCGGTCAGCCGATTGTACGAGAGCAGACTCAGTAAATTGGGCAAGCGAATCGAAAACAATTCACTGCGCCCGTCCAGCGAACCAATCGTGAGGAGGGAGAATGGCGCGGGGTCTTCGCTTTGGAACAATCCTTCTGCCGCCGCCATCTTCATCGGCTGGGTTTGCACCATGTGTTGTGCCTGACTGTGTCCGATCAAGCCGACAAATGTAATGCCAATCAAGCCGTACAACGCGGCGTATTGGAACGAACGTCGGAAAATTTCAATGTTGCTCTGACGAACCAGGTGCCAGGTGCTGATGCCGAGCACAAAAAAGCCGGCGGTCGCGACGCCGGAAAAAAAGACGTGCGGAAATTGGGTCAGCACATTGGGATTCGTAATGAGCGCCAAGAAATCGGTCATTTCGGCGCGCCCGTTGCGCAGAACATAGCCCACCGGTTGTTGCATGAATGAATTCGCAATCAGAATCCACAACGCGGACAACAGCGAGCCAATCGCGACGAGCCAAATCGAAGCGAGATGAATTTTCTTGGGCAACTTGTCCCAACCGAAAAACCACACGCCGAGAAAGGTGGACTCTACGAAAAACGCGAGCAACGCTTCAATTGCCAGCGGCGCGCCGAAAATGTCGCCGACGAATCGCGAGTACTCGGACCAGTTCATACCAAACTGAAATTCCTGAACAATGCCCGTGACCACGCCCATTGCAAAATTGATCAGAAACAATTTGCCCCAGAACTGGGTAAGTTGTTTGTCTTCAATTTTACCCGAACGATAATAACGCGTTTGCATCAACGCAACGAAAACCGCCAAACCGAGCGTGAGCGGCACAAAGAAAAAATGATACACGGTCGTAATTGCGAACTGCAAGCGCGCCAAAAATAGCGCATCCATTTTTCAACCTCCTCAACTCGAAAAAAATGCCCATCCCAGCGTCAAGACATTCTTGAACGATAGGACGGGCAACTTCACCACACTCTAACCGCACTTGTACCAAAGTGATAACACGGTCTGCGGGATCTGTCAAATACAGTTGCCAATTTTTTATCACCAGTGCCGTAATTTGACGAGCCGAAGGCGGTCAGTAGATTTTCAAACTGGGTCTGCGCGAGATTGTGGGTTGAGCTGAACACCATGGACTCGGCGCCGAATTGTTGTTTGAGCCATTGCATTTTCTGTGCGGTGTAATTCAACGCCTCGTCC
>CAZPIR010000298.1:0-5372 GCA_964586085.1 uncultured Anaerolineaceae bacterium
TAACACATAATTGCCTCTCTTTGTAGAGAGGCACTTATATTTTACTTAACGCGGATCGCGCTGGGATGTCACCAACTCGGGCGAGGGAACCAACTCTTCTTTTGGATCCGGTTCGCGGCGCACGAGACGCCGAAGCAGACGACCTAATGGCGAACGCGCCAAAAATGCGCCGCGCTGTTGCGAATCGTCCGAGTAATAATAATAGTAATAGTAACTGCGATTGGCGATGCGATTGAGCACGACGCCCAAAATGTGCCCGCCCGCGCGCATCATCGCTTCTTTGGCACGATTCGCCGCCTCACGACGCGTATGCCCCGCATCGGCAACCAGCACCACCCCATCCACATGCCGCGCGAGAATCGCCGCATCAATGCGCGGCAAAATCGGCGGCGTGTCAAAAATGATCAAGTCGAACTTGGCTTTGAAGCGTTCGAGTAAATCACGCATCCGTTTGGAATCGAGCAATTCTGCCGGGTTCGGCGGATGTGGTCCGGTCGTGAGCACCGACAAATTTTCAGTCTGCGTTGCTTGAATATACGTTTCGACGGTTGCTTCTGGATGCAACAAGGCGCTGACCAAACCGAAATCGTTCGGCAGTTCAAAGATGTGATGTTGTTGCGGACGGCGCATGTCCGCATCAATCAGCAACACGCGCAAACCACCCAACGCCATCACGACAGCCAGATTCGCGGTTGTAACACTTTTGCCTTCACGTGGATTCGCGCTCGTGATTAATAACGTCTTGAGTGGATCGTCGAGATGCGTGACCTGGATGTTTGTGCGCAAGGTGCGATACGCTTCAGCGTGTGATGAGCGCGGATGCTTGGCGGCGACCAAGCGGTCACCCGAAGCTTGTCCCCAAATGTCGGCAATCGCGCCGAGGTTGTACAAACCCAACGATTGAGACACGTCGTCCGGCGATTTGATCGTATCGTCCAGATACTCGATCAGGAAAATACTGACCAGTGCCAGCGCCAAACCGATGGCGGCAGACAAAAGCACGTTCGTCACCACATTTGGCGCGATGGGTGAAGTCGGCAGTTTCGGCGGCTCGACCATCGACAAGGTGTTGACCGAGCGCGGGGCAATCGCACTATTCAACGCGGCGAACGTAAGTTGAAATTGATTGACCTGACCTTGCAAGGTCGTAATCTGTTGTTGCTTGTCGGCGATTTCACGCGCGCTCGAGGTGGCGGTGATGGATTTTTGCAGGTCGTTGATTTTTTTCTGCGCCTCGACAATCTTGGCACGGATATCTTCGGCTTGCGATTGCACAAACTCGCGGCGCGACTGTTCGTCCGTGTCGCGTGAAGAAGGGGCTTGCAAAATCAACTGCCGCGCAAATTCAGCCGCAACAGCTTGGGCGCGTGCTGGGTCCGTGTCCACCACGCGCAGTTCAATCAACTGCGTGCCGTAAATGATATTCGCGCTCGTGTTGCCGCTCAGTTGATCGGCTGACATTTTTAGTTGCAACGTATCAATCACGCCTTGCAGAACCGGTTGCGTCTTGGCAATCTGAATGTATGTGAGCGCAAGTTGTTGACTCGTCGCAATGTCGCCCGAGTTTGGATTGGGATTATCCAAGCTCTGCCCCACCAACAACGACGCCGACGCCTGATACACTTTGGGCTGGCGCGAATTCCAGAGATAACTCGAAACCGCCGAGAGACCCGCCGCCAAAATAATCAGCCACAGCCATCGCCACAACACCGCAAAGTATTTACGCAATTCCATAATTTTTCCTCACGACCCACAGGGTCAACCCACACACCTTCGCTCAATTCCTCCGCAACACATTCAATCGGGGAATCAATTTGGTTTGCGTCGCCAACGTGACAACCGCCAAACCGGCAAACACCATCAAAATCGCATCACTCGGCAGACGATAACGCGGCGCCGCCCAGGTTGCCAAACACAACGCCGCATCGAACCCGATGTAGAGATAGAGCGGCACGCACACGCGCCAACGCCGCCACGACAAGATCAACCCATACACCATGAACGGCAAGTAGAGCGCGAACGACAAAATTCGTCCCACGTTACTCAAGGTCGTAGATTGATCGGACAAGCCGAACCAATAATAATCGTCGAGGCGACTGATGGAAAGCAGAACAAAACGACCTGGGTCTGCCAGCACAAAACCGATGCCGGCTTGATACAATGCGCGATCCTCCGCCGGCTCGCCAAGCCCCTTTAACGCTTCCGGCAGAGGCGCGGCGAAATTTTGGTCAAAGTTCGTGCCCTGCATCGGATGATTCGACGAATAGAACCAATACCCACCGTTCGAGTTCAACAGCAAAAAATCATTGAACGTAATGTAATTGTAAATCGTCCAAGGCAGAACGAACAAACCAATCACAACGAGCGAGCCAAGCATGTTCAGCCATTGCACTTGGCGTCGCTTGACAAAAATAATCCACAAGAACAACAACGGCGCAAAGATCAAGAACGTTTGCCGCAATAACGCGCCGACACCAATCATCACGCCCAACAGGACATAGCCACGTCGCGTTTGATTTTCGAGCAAACCGAGCGTCACGTCCATCACCGCAAGCACGGCGAGAATGTAAAACGTTTGCGTCATCAACGCGGCGTTAAAGAAAATAAAGTACGCATAGACGCTCGTCAACGCGGCGGCAACCAAACCGGCTGACTCGCCGAACACGCGGCGACCAATCCGAAACGCAAGCCAAATGTTCAACCCCGATAATACCACTTGTACTAGTCGCGCCGCAAGGGGGTGGTGTCCCGTGATTGCATACACGGCGGCGAGGTAAAGCGTGTACAGATATGACCAGTGCGCGGTTGGTTGATCGGGCAAAGTAAACGGGTACCAGTTAGTCGGAAAAGTAAATCCCTTGCCTGCCAAAATACGTTGCGCGAGTGTGTCGTACGAAACCTGATCGAACGCACCAGAAACGGGATCGGCGTGATCCGTCAGCAAAAATGCCGTCGCGCCGCGCAGTAAAATGGACAGCACAATCAACGCAATCAAAATATTCCGCGAGTTGGAGTTGGTCAACATTTATTTTGCACTCTGGGAAGCATACACCGCTTCGAGTTTGGGCAGAACAACCTGCCAATCGTATTTTTCTTCCGCCAAGCGGCGACCTTGCACAACCAGTTTTTCACCGAGCACCGGGTTCTTCAAAATTCGCACAACCGCCTCCGCGAACTGGGTCGGCTCATCCGCGACCAACAAATGTTCTTCGTTGAGCGCGTCAATCCCTTCGACGCCGGTCGTCGTCGTGACAACGGGCATTCCGCGCGCCAACGCTTCGAGAATACGCACACGCATCCCGCTTCCTGCGCGCACCGGCACAACCATCAATGCGGCGCGTTCAAAGTACGGTTGCAAATCCGGCACATAGCCGGTCACGGTCACGTAATCGGAATGTTGCGCGCCAAAATCAACCAGGTCTTGCGGCGGACGTGGACCGACGACCGACACCGTCGCCGCCAAAAATTGTTTTTTCACATGCGGCAAAACCTCGTGCAAAAACCAACGCACGCCATCCGCATTCGGCGGATAAAACAAGGTGCTGACCGTGAGAATATTGTTGCTGGCTTGGACACGTTTTGCCGGCGTCAACGTCGCGCAATCCACCGCAATCGGAATCACCGAGATTTTCGACGCGAGCGCGGCGGCGCGGCTGTCTTCAATCACACCACCCCGAGTTTCACTCATCGTTGCGTTGAGCAATGCCTGTTTGTCAATCTCGCTCACCGCGAGGGTGTGATCGAATTGGCGAATCAGGTTACCTTCGTATTGTTTGAGCCGTTTGGCTTCGAGCGCCAAGACCGGACGCAACACCGGCATCGCGGTTTGTTTGGCGCGTTCGACAATTTCATACACGGCGTTGTGCGCATCGAACACGATCATCGCGCGTTTATTCGTGCGCCGCAAGTGCAACGCGTACTGCGCCATCGTCAATTGATCGGCGTGCACCACGTCGAACGACTCGCGCGCCAAACGCTCAACCGTTTGCAACATCGCCGCTTGCACGTCACGCGTCACGAGAAACGGTAAACCGGAAAGCAAACCATCGAGATAGCCCCGCGCATCTGCCACACGCGAACGCCGCATCTCGACCGGATAAATTGCCGCGCAATATTTTTTCAATTCTTCAAGGTAGGACTTTTCGTGCTCGCGCACAAACGAAACGAGCGTAACCTCATGTCCATGCTCGGCGAGATAACGCAAAACATGAAACGTCTTGACCTTGGGTCCCGAATCCGGCGGAAAGGGCACGATTTGAGTGAGAAGCAAAATACGCATAGCTGCAACAGCTCACGATTTGGGCAAACAAATGAAAAAGTAATTCAGCGCAAACAGCCGGCTGATGATGGGGATTGAATGTTCGAGCGGCATTTGAATTTGCTTGAGCACTTTACGGCGCGGTTCACTACACTGCCAGTTGTGCGACGAAGGAAACCAACGCTCAACCTGGAAATACACTTCCAGGTCTTGCTTGAATGCGGCAATCGTGCGCATGTTGTTATAGATCGTGTGATCCACACGCTTGTCGTTCAGGTGTTGAAAATTGGTGTATGTGACCACGAACTTGCCGCCGGGCTTGAGCAGTGTGATCACTTCGGTGAATTTTTGGTTTTGCAAACCGCCCAGATATTCAAATACACCCGCCATCACGACAATGTCAAAAAGCTTGTCATCGAACGCGATGCGATTTTTAGAAAAATCCAACTCGCGTAGAAACGGCGCGGGACGATGAATCGCAATATCCATCCCAAAATAGTTAATGTTCTCGCGCACCAAGCGCCCCAGCGTTGCCGGACCGCACCCCACATCGAGCAAGTCACACGGCTTGCCCTGCGCGAGATCGTTGACAATCCGCGCGCATTTTTCGAGCCGAAAGTATGGCTCGGCGTAACGCATATTTTCTTCCAGCCAAAAATCTTTTTGGTTGAAATGATTAGAAACCATCGTCATATTTCACTTATCCCTCGGCAAAACTTTGCCGCTAACCAACGATTGTTTTACGCGCATAAAACGCTTCGGCGAATTTGCTCGGCGACTTGGACTCGATGCCGCGCAAACGCATCAATCCGGCAAAGGTGTCGGCGGTGAACCAATGTCGCTCGCCTTGCGTCTCGAAATTTTCCAGGATGTATTTGATCTTGCGTTGACTGGTCGCCTCATCAAGAGGCACGAACATATTTGGCTGCCCCAGGTCGCCATCGTACTTGGGAATTTCGTACTCCCAGATCAGATGATCGCGAAAGGTGTTCCAGGTCAGCTCGCACACCAGGCGATGGTCTTGATGCAAATCGTGGCGCGTGTGCGTGAGAATCAAGTCCGGCGCGACCGGTTTGAGTTGTTCAAAATATTCCTTGATCTCTGCGCCGATGTA
>CAZPIR010000299.1:0-5365 GCA_964586085.1 uncultured Anaerolineaceae bacterium
ATTTTGCCCCTGCGTAATTACACTTTCTGCCTTTAGCAAATATTGCAGGGCATCTGGATAAAGAGCCTGGATACCAAGAACGACGCCGATTCTGTCGAGTGCAGTAACGATTTGTTCTTTGTCATCCAGGGTTTCAAAAATCTCTAGCGCCTGGGACGCCGCATTCAAGACAGCGGGATAATCCGAAAATTTGAGTTGGAGTGAGCCACGCAATAACAAACCCTGAGCTAGCTCTTTGCGAAAATGAGAAGCGCCGAGATTGGCAAGTTGAATAGCTTGGTCGGTGAGCGCGAGCGCTTTATGAGGTTCGCTCTCCTCAATTGCTTGGGCGTTTGCCAGTAGCTCTGTTATCCGGGCGTGACTGTTATTCGTCGCCAGTAGATTCGCTTCCATTTTTGTATCCCTGTGCCTCGGTCCAAGTATCAGTTTTCAATTTCGTCCGCATTGAGAAAAACACAATGAGATTTGTCTTCTCGGCATTGCATGGATCACTTTTGTAGACATTGTCTTGCCACGAAGCCGCCCAACATTGTATTCAGCGATGAACTGATGCAAAAGTTCGGCGAGTTGCTGATCCGAAGCCCAGACTTTGGCTAACCATTCCTTCAGCGTTCGCACAAACCGTTCTGCGATACCATTGGACTCGGGGCGATGTCGGGCAATCAGCACGTGAATAAATCCTTGGTTGAGCGAGTTGGCGAAACGCATTCGCCGTCAAGTGCGTGCCGCGATCCGAAATAAGAAAGTGCCGTTCCGGCGGCAATGTTGTCCGTAAAGCTTCAACGACCAACTCGGCCGTGACCTTGGAGCCCATCACAAAGAGCGGCAAACCCAAACACTGGCGGGAGCAATTGTCTGTGACCACCAAGATCGCCGCAATTGTCGGAGCTGCTCGCGACAGAGCGCGTCGGCTTGCTGGCGCTGCTCAAGTGCCGCTTTACGTTGAGCGCGAAGGGGTTGCCAGGTTTCGTCGCCAATATCTGAATGGCGACGTTGTTGCTGTAGTGTGCACCATGCGGCATCTTCGGTTTTGCGCTGTGCCCGCGTTTGACGCCGCGCTTGGTGTGGATAGTCGCCGCCCAATTTGGGGGGCATTACAGGGGTGCTACCCCTTGTTATGATCGTGGCTCGTTTCCAAACACGGCACAAGAAATGTTTCTATTATTCCAAACGTACAATACAAAAAGCAGACTGGCATGTAAAGCGTATTTGTGCGGAATTTAACAAGGCGCGGCGCGTACTTGTACGGGGAGCAGTAGAATTACGTGGTGTAAACAAAAAAGTCGGGGCGATGCAGGCACCGCCCCGACGGGAATCTATTCAAGCAACTTGTGCTTGAGCGCGTATCGCACAAACTGAATCGGCGTCGAGATACCCAGCTTGTCAGAGATGTTTGCTCGATGCCCTTCAATGGTGCGCACACTGAGGTGCATCTGCTCGGCAATTTGCCGATTCGTAAACCCCTCGGCGATGAGTTTGAGCACCTGATACTCGCGCGGTGACAAGCGCACGGCGGGCGAATCCTCAGCGACGGGTGGCGGCACGATGTCACGCACGAGTGCGCGCGTCATCGTGGGATGGACGTACAAATTACCGGCATGCACGGCACGAATCGCGGAAATGAGTTCTGTTTCCAGCGCGCGCTTGACGATGTACCCAGACGCGCCGTTTTCAATTGCTTGCCGCAGTAAACTTTCGTCCTCGTAGAGCGTAAGGATGAGCACACGAACTTGGGGTACGCTTTCATGTAATTGCTTTGTGACCACAATCCCGTTCGATTGCGGCATATTAATATCGAGCAGAACGATATGGGGATGAAGCGTTTGCACGAGATGCGGGACCATCGTTCCGTCTTCAGCCTCACCTACAATTTGAAAATCCGGTTCTGCGCCTAACAGTGCGCGCAGTCCCGCGCGCACAATCGCATGGTCGTCAATCAACAGAATGCGAATTGTCATTCGGAACCTCCAAGTGGATGGTCGTGCCTTCTCCGATCTGACTTTCAATCCATAGTGTTCCGCCTAGCATGGCGGCTCTTTCCTTCATGCTCGTCAACCCCAGCCGATTACTATGCAATGCCACCTCAGGATCAAACCCGACGCCATCATCCCAGACGATGAGCACAATGCGCTTAGCTTGACGCGAAAGCAGGACTTCAACATGTTGCGCCTGCGCATGTTGCGCAACATTGGTGAGCGCTTGTTGCACAATCCGATAAAACGCCGTGACTTGCGGCGGCGCCAGTTTATCCCAGCCATCACCGATAACCTGGAACTGCACATCGCACTCGGCGTGTTGTTGCTGAAATGCATTGACGTATTGACGCAATGCCGCAACCAAACCCAGTTGATCGAGCACGACCGGGCGCAAATCAATTGTGAGGCGATGTAGTTCTTCCAAGATATGATTGGTTGCATTTTTCAAATCAGTGGCACGCTGTGTTACGACCGTTGGGTTAGCGGAATTATGTTCAAGAAAATGGAGGTCAACAATTTGCGCGGTCAGGGCTTGACCGATCTCATCGTGGAGTTCGCGAGCGATGCGGGCGCGTTCGTTTTCTTGCGCTTGGACCAGGTGATGCGCCAAGCTCTGGAGATGATCGGCGGCGGCGCGCGCTTTTTCATGGAGACGCGCATTTTCCAGCGCAATGGCGGTTTGCCCGGCCAATAATTGCAAGCGTTCCACATGCTTGGGTTTAAAGAAACCTGGCGTCGCGCTGTCCATGTTCAAAAAACCAATCACCTCGCCGCGCACAATGATCGGCGCACACACGTACGCGCGAATCCATTCGGTTTCTGGGATGGGGCGCCAGTCTGGGTCGGTCTGTGAATCGGCAATCACGTGGGCTTGATACGTGGTGAGCACTTTTTGGAATGCCGAGGGTTTGTGGATATCAAATGTTATGCCCACGGCATCCATCCCGAACTGCGTGTACCCTTGTCCCTGAACGACTCGGGCCAGTTCATCTTCAATGAGCATAATGTTCATGGCATCGTGCGGCACCAAGCGTCGCGCCTGATTCAAAATGTAATCGAGAATCGAGTCTGAGTCGAGTGTGGCGGTCAACGCATTGCCGATCTCGCGAAGCGTATCGGCAATCTCATGTTGCTCGCGTTCCGCGTCGAACAATTGCGCGTTTTGAATGGCGAGCGCAGTTTGCTCATCCGCATAACGTTTAAGCGTTTGCTCCGCCGCTTGGCGTTGAGTGATATCGCGCGTGACCGCAACAAAACGGACTGGGTGATTGGATTCGTCCATGATTGGTGCCACATTGATCTCGCCAAAAAATTCACTGCCATCGTGACGGATCATGGCATACTCGAGATTACCGCTTGTTCCCAAAAGTACGGCGTGTTGCAAATATTCAAACGCGCGCGGCCGGTCACGTTCGGCAATCATTTCGATGGCGGGCTTGCCAATCAAATCGTCTTTACGCGCATAGCCATACAAATTCGCAAAGGCATCGTTCACCGCCACAAAGTTACCCTGGGCATCAGAAACGGCAAGGCCGTCGGTCACGGTGTCAAAAATGATTCTTTGTTGCACCTGCGCTTCTTCTAGTTGTGTGGTCCGCTCCGTCACGCGTTGTTCCAGTTCTGCGTTGAGTCGGCGAATTTCTTCTTCGGCGCGTTTGCGTGCGCCAATGTCGCTGTACGTGATCACCACACTGTATTCTTCCAGCGGCATCGGCGCGGCGCTGACACTGATCCAGGTCGTCTCGCTAGAAGACTTGACAATGCCCATTTCAATATTTTCGATCAGGCGATTTTCTTTGAGCGCGCGTACGCTCGCATACTCGTCGGCTGGCATTGGCGTCCCATTTGGGCGGACGATTTGCCATTGCGGTCCATCAATATTCCGTTGATGATGTTCTTCGGTTGAGATACCCAGTAATTTTTCTGCGCTACGATTTGTTTCGAGGATATTACCTTGTTTATCCGACACCGTGATGCCAAGCGGGAAGGTATCGAACAAAGTTTTGTACTTGGTCAACGAAATTTCTAGCGCTTGTTCTGCTTGCCTGCCTTCCGTGATATCGCTTAATACGACCCAGCGCGTCAGCTTGCCTTCGTCGTCTTGCATCACACTCGTTTGCAAATGTGCCCAGAACAGAGAGCCAGCCGGCTTTACCATTCGCAATTCAAACGTCTGCGGCTCGCCGATGGCGAAAAGTTTCCGGCTGTGTAAATAGTAAAGGTCTTGGTCTTTACTAAAAATAAAATTCGTCAACGGTCGCTTGAGCAATTGGGACTTGCCCACCCCCAGCAATTTTGCGGCGGTGAGATTCGCTTCCAAGATCAACCCTGGCTCGCTCAAAGTCACATATCCAACCGGCGCAAGATCGTACAAATCGAAATACTTGCCGCGTGACATTTCGAGTTCGTGTTGCGCGCGACGCAGTTCCTCGTTTTGCATCTCTAATTCAATTTGGTGGACTTGGAGTTCGTGAAGCAGGTGTTGAACTTGTTCCGGCGAAACATCATTCGGCGTAGCCGATAGCTTTTGCAAATGCGTTTCGGCACGCCGACGCAATTCAGTGGCGGGGGAAACGACTTTGGTAACGGCGCGTTTCTCTTTCATTTTGCTTTCCTCTTTCCGTAACGACCAATCCGATAGCACGTACCGTCCTAGTGGTGCGTTCGACAAGTCTTTTAACTTTTAAGAGATCAAATGCGCCTTCAATGCGTTCTCGAGCGCTGTTCAATAAACGGTCGAACTCAGGCGGATTCTGCATCTTTTGATTTTCGCGTTTGAAGGGTCTCAGGAATTTCGTCAACTGCCTCGCGCTCATCCGTATGGGCAGGCACAAGTTCAAACACATACGGCGTGCCGTCGAGCGTTGTCAACATGACCAATTTATAGCCAAAGCATTGCAATCGCCGCGCCGCACAATAGCCATAGTCGGCGGAACCACGAAAATCGCTGTGGCTCTTGTCGCGGCGATAACCCACGGCAATCACCGGCGTAGTGTCGAGCAGAAAATGCTGTTCGAAGTGCACATTCAATTCCGTGTCCTAGGTGACCAGTAGTAGGTCTGAAATTGATATGTGCATGAGACACCTCCTGTCCAAGATAATATTACCATACTCAATTGGGACAGGAGTGTCCAGCGATCATTTCACATCAAACGTATTATATCATCCTTCATCAAGGATTTGGAGAGTGAAAATGGCGCATTATGCTTTTGTCGAACTTGATCGTTTATCGTCATCATTTACCTGGTAAAAACCATGTTAAGGTGCCGAGTAGTTAGGGTTACTATTTTGGCAATGTCAGATTAGCCACAGGGCACACCAAGTCTACGGAGATTTGATTGTGCAAATTTGTTTCTGTAAATTGATCTGATGTATCGAAAGCGCGTTTT
>CAZPIR010000300.1:0-5361 GCA_964586085.1 uncultured Anaerolineaceae bacterium
TGTTGCTCGGCGGATTGATGGCGCTCGGTCACCGGTTCGGGGTCGTCGTTGATGAGGAAGGGTTTGACCGAGCGATATTTCGCAAAGAATCCTTCCATGTCCACAATCAAATCTTTGACGACCGGAAAACCACGCAGGGGTTCGACCGCGATAACCTGGCTTTCCTTCAACGCCTCCTTCATCAAAAATTTGCACGCGAGGCGATTACGTCCATTGATGACGAGCGCATCCGAACCACAAATGCCGTGTGCGCACGAGCGGCGATACGAAAGCGTCGGGTCGAGATTCCATTTGATGTAATTCAACGCATCGAGCACACGATCGGTCGGCTCGATCTCGACGGTATGTTCGCTCCAGTACGGTTTGGAGTCTTTTTCGGAATTAAAGCGTTTGAGTTTGAATTGAACTTGCATTGTTCCCTCTGTATTAGAAATTAGATGTTGGAGGTTGGAAGTTGGAAATGATTTTCCAATTTCCAATTTCCAAAACTCACCAATGTCCGGTTTTCCAGTACAATCGCATTCCAATGAATATGCCAATCGCCGTGCCAATGATGAAACCGATTGCTAGACCGAGTAAACAAGTGAGGTCGGGCATTGTCTTTTAAATTGCCTTTTAAACATTCAGCATGGCTCGGCTAAAATCAACCAGGTAAAACTCTTCCCGAAAAGGTTGCCCTTCCATGGTCTCCAGTTCTGCAACATTTTCAAAAGCGTAATCCGTATGTTTCACCCAACCTGGCGCGGATGTCACCTTACCGCTCTGATCGCGGGACAGAAATTGCTCAGGAGTATTTACCTTGCGAATGCGCGTGACAGTTACATGATGAAATAATTCGTTTGGGTACTTGGCGCGAACATTCTCTGGCCACCAATTTTCGTCCACAACCATTGTTCCGACGCCGGAAACCCTGGAACCCACTGCCACCACCGAACGACCAGCGCCAACAGGTTCGATGCTAAACAACCATCCTCCCGCATCAACCAGCATAATTCGTTGATCTATGACATATCGGACTCGTCCACAAAACTCGTAATCACTGCCACCAAGACATCCCAGTTTTTCAGGTCTCGCATCATCCACCGCAGAAAAAATATCGGGATAAAGAGCAAGTGAGATGACCGTCGCCTCATTCTTACTCAAAGGAGAAAGCGTCCCGTCACCCACTGTCCAGGATTGAAAGACTGCAGTTATCTCCACTTGAGCATTGCCCTTTATATTATCCAGTTGAATTTCACATTCGGTTGAACATTTCAAATTTCAGATTGAGCGATCCTAAATCATAAATCTGAAATTCCCCACTCACCCGGCTTTCGTGCCGCACTCGGGACAGAATTTTGCGCCGTTTAATTGCGCGCCGCATTTACTGCAATTCGTTGCGGAAGGCGCGGCGGCTTGAACCTTGGCTCCGCAGTTCGGGCAGAATTTTGCGCCCGCAGTTGGCGTGCCACAACTGGGACACGTTGCGACAGCGGGCTGGGTCATCGGCGAGCCGCACTCGGGGCAAAACTTGGTTCCCGCCGGGGCAACCGTGCCATCTTTCGGGCAACGCGCGAGCGAGGCGGACGCTTGCTTCGCCGCTTGGCTTGCGGCTTGCATCGCATCGCCTACGCCGAACGCATCCGCGAGACCTTTGAACACATTGCCGGCTTGCTCGGCTTGTGCGCGCGCGATTTCATTGCGGCGCGGCGTGTCGTCGTTACAATAACCGGTCTGCGGATCGTAATCGGATGGGCACACGAGCAGTTTGCACGTTGGGCATTCGTGGAAACGATCGGCGATCTGCTTCCAATGCTTTTCGAGTTCTTGCGGCGTGAGCGAGTACGTATAGCGCGGGTCTTTGCCGACGAGATTATCGGCGGCGACGCCACCGACGAGCGGCACATTGCGTAAAAATCCGCCCATCAAATTTTTGCCAATGTCCTGTGCAACCGTCCCAGCCACATCGGGCGAACTGCGAAATTCGCGATCACATTTTTCGCAATAGAAAACGGCGTACGGTCCCACCCCATCATTCCGCACATCATAACGCGGCATTCGATTCGTTGCCATTTATTCCTCCGATCAATCCCAGGTTCCCGCGCGTTTGAACAGCGAGAATCCGATGAACACGCCAAAAATCAAACCGAGCACGAGACCGACGACGAGACCAATTACAAGCCACATCGTAAATTCGACGGATGACCGAAGACGAATGACGGAGAAAATAATTCCGTCCTCGGTCGTCCGTCCTCCGTCCTAGTATTTCCGTTCCTTCGGCTGATACTTGGTAATCACCACCGGCTTGAAACTCAATTCGATTTTGCCGTTCTTGCGCGTGGCAAGCGTGTGCTTGAGCCAGTTCTTGTCATCGCGATTCGGGAAATCTTCGCGCGCATGTCCGCCGCGCGATTCGGTGCGCGCCGCCGCGCAGTACGCGGTCGCTTCGGCGAGGTCGAGCAAGCCACCGAGTTCAATCGCTTCGAGCAATTCGGTGTTGAACTTGTGCGTCTTGTCCGTAATCGAAACTTGCATATAGCGCGTTTTCAATTCGGCGAGCGTTTTCTTGACTTGCTCCAAACCGGTCGCGGTGCGGAACACGCCGCATTGCGAGGTCATGATCTCTTGCATCTCGCGTCGAATTTGCGCCGCGTTTTCCTTGCCTGTGCCATTCGTCAATCGTTCGATCTCGGCGCGAATGTTCGCATCCGGATTTTCCGGCAGAGGTGGCATTTCGGCTTGCTTGACGAACTGTGCCGCCGCGCGACCTGAGCGACGACCATACACCAAAATGTCCACGAGCGAATTGGTGCCAAGACGATTCGCGCCGTGCACGGACACGCACGCGCATTCGCCCGCCGCGTACAATCCCGGCAAGACCGTGTTCTTTTCATCCATCACAACGCGACCATCCACATCCGTTGGGATGCCGCCCATCGCATAATGCGCGGTCGGTTGCGTCGGCACGGGTTCTTTCATCGGATCCACTCCGAGATACAATTCCATCATCTCGATAATGTCCGGCAGTTTTTCGCGCAATTCTTTTTCGGTGACTTGCTTGCCGCCCGGCGCGCTCTTGTATTTGTTGATGGACTCGGGACGAATGTCGAGGTAGACAAAATCCTTGCCGCCGATGCCGCGCCCTTCATTAATTTCCATTTGCATGAAACGCGAAATCATATCGCGCGGCGCAAGGTCCATCATCGTCGGCGCATAACGTTCCATGAATCGCTCGCCCTTGTCGTTGATAAGCACACCGCCCTCACCGCGCGCGGCTTCGGACATCAAGATGCCCATCTTGTAAATGCCGGTCGGATGGAATTGGAAAAATTCCATGTCTTCGAGCGGATAGCCATGCCGATACAACATCGCGACCGGATCGCCGGTGAGCGAGTGCGCGTTCGATGTGACCTTGAACATCTTACCAAACCCGCCCGCCGCAATGATTGTCGCCTTGGAATGGAAAATGTGCAGTTCACCCGTCGCAATATCAATCGCGGCGACGCCACTGCACACATTATTTTCGATGATGAGATCGAGAACCTGGTATTCGTTGAAAAAATGCGTTTCGTGTTTGATGCACTGTTGATAGAGCGTTTGCAAAATCATGTGTCCGGTGCGATCCGCCGCAAAGCACGCGCGACGCACGGGACCTTTGCCTTCGTGATGCGTGTGTCCGCCGAAACGACGTTGATCAATTTTGCCTTCGGGCGTGCGATTGAATGGCAAGCCCATGTGTTCGAGCGCGTACACAGTTTCGATGGCGTCGCGTGCGAGAATTTCCGCCGCATCTTGATCGGTGAGATAGTCGCCACCTTTCACGGTGTCGAACATGTGCCATTCCCAGTGATCTTCTTCGAGGTTGCCGAGCGCCGCGCCGATGCCGCCCTGCGCTGTCCCAGTATGTGAACGCGTTGGATACATTTTTGAAAGCACGGCGATATTTGCTTGGCTTTTCGCGAGTTCGAGCGCCGCCCACAAGCCCGCGCCACCCGCGCCAACAATCACTGCATCGTAACGATGAATTTGTGTCATTGTTTCTCCAGATGTCAGTCGTCAGCAGTCAGTCATCAGGAAAATTTCCGACGACGGATTACTTGCTACTGACTACTTTATAGTTCCTGGTGTGAACGTGAAAATAATGAACATGCCCATACCCATCAGCACAAACCAAAAGATGATGAGTGCGATGCGCAGAAACGCGCGCCAACCCGGCGAGTGAAAATAATCGTCAATCACATTGCGCGTGCCGTTGACGCCGTGCGTGAACGCAAATGCGAGCAACAGCAAATCGTACAGTCGCCAGAACGCTCCCTGCGGTCCCGTCCACCGTTCGGCAATCACGACGAAATTAATTTTTTCAACGCCGATCACAAAGTGCATCCAGAACACGTGGAACAACGCGATGACGATCAACAACAAACCGGACACGCGCATGAACAGCCACATGTAAAACTCGAACCCACTGCGTGCCTTGCCGCGCGATGACGAGAGACTCGCGATGGCTTCGCGATAATTGCCTTCGCTCACTTGGGTGTTCACCGAACCGAGCGGCATGATCGTCGAGGCGTACGCAATCACGAGCGGAAGCGCGAGCAAGGCGACCACAATCGCCAAACCGCCGCCGATGCCGAAAAATTCGCTGAGCATGATGACGCCCGCCGGCACAAATAAAACAAGGAAAACGACAATCTGGATGTAAAATAACTTGATGTGATGCCGCGCCATCGTCGGTTTGAAATCCATCAAGATCAAACGCAAACCATTGACGCCGTGATACGTCAAACCGAAAACGAGAAACACTTCGAGGATGCGCGGGACGGCACCTTTGTAAATGACCAACAGTTCTTCAAACAGCGCGGGGAACCCAACGAGGAAAATGTCAAAAATGTGGAGCGCGAGAAAAAGTAAAACGCCCACGCCCGCGACGCGATTGATTGCCCATGCCCATTGTCCAATGCCGCCGCGATAACGTAGAACGCTGTAACCAACCCTCAGTGCGTTAATCACGAATGCCTCCTCGCAAACGTCCGATAATTTCATTTGCGATTATACGCGCTAAAAATGAAAAGTCAAAAAAATTGGACGAGCGCAAACTCGCGCACTCGTCCAATTTTTCTATGCCGCTTGTTTTTGTTTTACGCCGCCCTGAAATGCGGGCACGCGTCCTTCGTCCGTCAAACGGTACAAGTCCTCCGGCTTTTCGAGTCGGTCGGTGTACAAAATTCCATCGAGGTGGTCAATCTCGTGTTGCAGTGCGCGCGCAAGCAGACCTTCGCCGGTGATGCGCGTCTCTTTGCCTTTGCGATCCAGCGCCTTGACGACAACCTTGTTCGCCCGACGAATCATCCCAACATAACCGGGAATTGAGAGGCAACCTTC
>CAZPIR010000301.1:0-4430 GCA_964586085.1 uncultured Anaerolineaceae bacterium
AAGCGGCAACGGCTGATCGAATGAGCGGTCAACGACCCCCATAATCGTTTGCGATCAGGTGCCCTCTTTCAAAAATGTGCGAATCGTTCCGAGCGATGAAATTCTCTTTGGTTGCGTAATCATCGTTACGTCTCCTTCAGCCTATTTCAAATCGTGATGACAATTTTTCCGCGCGCGTGCCCGGTCCCAAGATAGCGTAATGCTTCAGCCGTCTCACTGAGCGGGTAGGACCGATCAATGACCGGTTTTACCTTGCCAGCTTCGATGATCTGTTTCATAAAGACCAAGTCCTCCTGGCTGGGTTGCGCGGTTACGCCCCCCAATTTCTTTCCCTCGCGTTCTGACGCCCAGGGTCCTAGGAGCATGGCTTGGAACATCTGAGTCGCTGTGCCGCCCGCCATAATGTAAATGCCTCTGGGAGTCAGGGCGCGCTTGTAATCTGAAATTGGGTGGTATCCATTCGCGGCAAAAATCAAGTCATACTGCTGTCCGCTTTTGGTGAAATCTTCTTTGGTATAGTCAATGACGTGGTCGGCGCCAAGCGTGCGCGCCTGATCGAAATTTCTTGGACTCGTGACAGCGGTAACCTCGGCACCGAACGATTTGGCGATCTGCACGGCGAATGTGCCGACGCCGCCCGATGCGCCTTGAATCAACACTTTTTGCCCGGGTTGAATATGCCCTGAATCGCGCAGACCTTGCAGGGCAGTGAGAGCCGCCATGGGTACCGCGGCTGATTCCTCGAATGTCAGGTTAGTCGGTTTATGCGCCAATAAACTTTCGGGAACAGATGCATATTCGGCAAAACCGCCACTATCACATGTGGAGATGTCTCCGAACACTTGATCGCCCGGCTTGAACTGCTTGACGTTGCTTCCAACCAATTCAATCTGCCCGGCGATGTCCACACCGGGTATCGAATTTTTTGGTTTAAGCAGTCCTCCACCCATGAGGCGAACCAGGAAAATGTCAGCGGTCAGGAGATGCCAGTCATAGGCATTGACCGATGCCGCATTAATCTTGACCAGGACTTGATCAGGCTTGGGCGTGGGCTTTGCCACCTCTTGGAGTTCAAGTACATCTGGTGGTCCGTATTTTGTACAGACAATTGCTTTCATGTGCGTCCTCCTAATTGTTTAAAGATTGAATATCCCGCCAGTCCAATACCCACAACGTACAAAACACTTTGAACAACGTGCACTTGCCAGCGCGCATGTCCGACTCCGGCGGAGGCGATAAAAGCCATCACCTCGATAAAGCCAATCACGAACAGCAGTAGCCAGAACGCCGATTTTTCGCCAGCGACCAAGTTGTTCCGAATGATCGTCCACACTAGCACCGAGATCATCACCGAGCACGAGTTGTAGAGAATCGTCAACGTATTGAGCGATTCAATGACCTTGGGATTCAGGTTGGCGATTTCAGATTTTTCAAGCACCATCCCCAACAGTGGCGAGTCGGCGTTGAAAACGACGACAGTGGTCAAGATCAAAGCGGCAAGTATAAAGTTGATCCCGTTCCAGATTGAAAGAACAGTCGAACCTGCTTTTAACATTTTGTCTTCTCCATGCGATGCGGATTGACGTGCGCGTTATCGTTTCTCAACTCACGCCGGTTTCTGTTCTTTGACACCCATAATTACAAGCCACAAAGTAAGCCCAAATTCTGCAATGAATCCAAGCGGGTAGCTGACATAGGTGATTCCGTCGAAGCCGGGGAAAAGAAAGAACTGAAGAAAAGTCATTAGCCAGGTACAGCAATGGATCATCAATACGATGCCCAAAATCCTGGGAAGGAAACCGGACTTGTAGACCAAATAACCGAGCGGAAAGAGCCATGCGCCAAAAAATATCTGGGCGATGGTGAATCCATTTTTGTACACGTACAGCGATAACATTGCGAGCGCTTGCAGTTGATCGAGTTGGAATACTTGCAAGTAATCCGCGCCGCTCAAAACCAACTGGCTGGCAACCAGGAACAAATCGCTCACACATTCGATCGCGACGCCACCCAGGTTCAACAACAAGAACAGCAAAGCCAGGTTTTGGTCAACCGATTTTAATAACACGTACAAAGCCCAAGCCGTCAAAAGAAACAACACCGCCGAGATAAGATCGGTCACATAACCGATCCGAAATTGCCATGCCAAAGTCATTATGTTTTGAGCGGTCGCGGCGGCATCGCCGAAGACGATCATGTTCGAACGACCAATCACATTCGCAAGAACGTGGATTACGATGTAAATAAAGTACAGCGCCCCCGCGAGCCTTGCCGTATTTTTGTTTGGGTTCATTTTTGCTCTCCTTGTTTTTTGTCGGTAATTCCCACCGTGATAACGACGTTGCCTTTTTTATGCCCTTGCTCGACATAGCGATGCGCCGCGACGATTTGCTCAAACGGATAAACCCGGTCAATCACTGGGCTGACTTTGCCCGCCTCGACCAATTCTTTGACGCATAGCAGATCGGCAAGTTTTTCGCCGTTGCCCGAATCGGCGTGGACGTTGAGGTAGACGCCGCCCGGTTTGAGCGGCTTTTTGCCCTGTGCCGGGACAAGCTTGCCCACCGCGTCGAAAACCACATCGTAGGTTTCGCCGCTTGTGGTGAAATCCTGCCGAGTGTAATCAATCACCTGACTCGCGCCCAGCGATTTCACCAATTCCAGGTTTGCGCCACTGCACACGCCGGTCACATCCGCCCCAAAATGGTGGCTGGCAATTTGCACCGCATACGTGCCGACCGCGCCGGACGCGCCGTAGATCAGGATGCGATGTCCGCGCTGAATTTTTCCTTTTTCAAGACAACGCAACGCGGTCATTGCCGCACCCGGCAGAGCGGCGGCTTGCTCGAAAGTGAGATTCGCCGGTTTGAGCGCGAGCACTCCGTTTTCGGGCAAGCATTTGTACTCGGCATAGCCACCAAAGTTCTCTGCGACGGTAGAAGCGAAAACAGGATCGCCGGGTTTAAAGCGTGTCACTTTTCTGCCGACCGTTTCAACCTCGCCTGCCAATTCCATTCCCAGGATCGGACGTTTGGGACTGCGCCATCCTAGGAACAGACGCCCCATAAATTTCTGCCAGCCGGAAATGTTCGGCAGTTTGAAACTTCGCATGATCGTGTCGCCGATGGTGACGGTGGTGGCATGGACTTGGACTAGCACCTGATTATCCTTGGGAGTTGGTTTGTCCAAGTCAACGAGTCGGAGCACATCGGCGGAGCCATATTCTGTGTAAACAACTGCTTTCATTTTGCTTGCCTCTTTTGAATTGGTTGAATAAATAGATTGCCTCGATGGACTACGAGTCTGGCGCGTCTGCCTGACCTGGTTCGACAGGACTGACCGAGACCAACGGCACTCCCAGGTCGCGCACTTTTTTGAGCAAGCCATACAACGCGGCTTGGTCAATCACTGGTCCGGTCAAAAGTGTGTTGCCGTTTTCTTCCAACGCAATGGTCATGCCCTCAAACCAATCTGTCCACCGAGCATCCAAATGTCCCTTGATTCTGATTTGATAAACTTGAGATTGGCTAGGTTCTTGTTCGTTTGACATTTTGCTCTACTCGTGTGAATCAACACCCCGTGCGCAAAGCTCGATCATTTTGCTTGAGCGGCAAGTGCCGAGGGAGTTTGGCAACCGACAATCGCTGGTGCTTCGTGAACAAGTTCGTCATTGTCTAGCGCCTCGATCATGAACAGCGCATAATCCACGCGCCGTGTCATGTTGCTCGCAAGAATTGGATCGCCCACGTGCCGACTCCACACCGGCAATCCTTGGCTCGCGCCCTCTTCGAGATCGCTCCCGCGCACAACTGTCCAGCGCGTGTCGCTCGCAAAAATTCGCCGGCATGCTTCGACCTGATCGTCCAGATCAATGAATGGCACAATCCGCGTGATCCAGCGTGCAATTTTTTCGTCGCGTTGCAGGGCGGGTGGGTTCACATCCTTGCCATCGCGCGTGATGTGCCAGCCGCACGAAAAAATGAGGCGCGCGCCGGGTTGCGCGTAATCGAGTACGGCTTGAGCTGTGCCGGTCGAGTAATGCTGATTGCCCCAGGGCACGAGCACGGTGAGTACGCCATCGCACCCGGCAACCGCTTGCTTGATCACGTCGCGATTGTTCGTCGCGCCGGGAATGATCGTGATGCGTCCCTTGAATTTGTCGAGCTTGCTCACACTCTTTTCGCGGCACACGCCGACGACCTCGTAGCCGCGATCTAGCGCGTGCTGTACCATGTACTGTCCCAGTTTGCCCGATGCGCCGACGATACAAACTTTTTTCATTTTGACCTCGATTCGAAATGATATACGAACGGCTGTGCCACTCGTTACACTGATAGCATACTCGGAATGGGGTATTGTTGGCTAGATACCAAAGTATTGTTCGGAGGTATTGTTGTGGAAGAAAGGGACGCGGACGAACGCAGACAAAC
>CAZPIR010000301.1:4440-5333 GCA_964586085.1 uncultured Anaerolineaceae bacterium
AAATTGTCGCGCGGGATAGTCAAAATTTTGAGCTACAAAAAACCTAGCTCGCGGGCGCGGGCGGCGGCTTCTGTGCGCTTGTGGACTGTTGGTTTGTCGAAGATGATACGGCTGTGTCCTTTGACAGTGCTCAGGGCGAGGAAAAGTCGGTCGCCGATTTCTTGATTCGAGAGGCCTTGTGCGATGAGTTGGAGCACTTGCAACTCGCGCTCGCTCAATGAATCGACCAATGACGAAGGACGAAGGACGGAGGACAAGGATTTTGCCGTTTGCCCTGGATTGTTTAGCACGTCAGGAAATGCAGCGAGCAGTTTTTCAAGGTACGCGCTTAGGTGCGGCATGGTTTTCAAAATCGAAACCCGAAAATCGGAAAGCATCAATTGCATTGTCTCGCCTTCGTCAACAAAAGTGCGAATCAAGCCACTCGGCTCGGCGAGCACCAACACTTTGCCTAACACTTGGCGCGCGTTTGCTATATCGTTATTGGCATGGTGCGCGATGGCTTCCAGAAGCATCGCCCAGAGCTGTGCATGCCGCCAATCGGTGGCTTGAAGCCGCTGACGATACGACGCCAACACGGTCAGCGCGGCGGAGGGATTGCCCTGAGCCAAGAGCACACGGGCTTGGCTCATCGGAAGATCGTACTGTTGCGCGAGTTCAGCCGCGGCACCCAGGTTACCCAATCGGAGCAAGGTGAACACTTGAGCGGCGGCAATATCCGGCAGGCGCCGGGTAAAGTTGCGTTGACGCGCTGTTTGTTCTGTCTGCGCTAAAATGTGCGACGCGCCACTCGCATCTCCCCGGGCTAGTTTCAGATTGGCGAAGAACAACTCGCTCAAAATCAACCGGTCAACAATTTGATCGTACTGCCGCGCCAGTTGCAAACTCTGTTC
>CAZPIR010000302.1:0-5330 GCA_964586085.1 uncultured Anaerolineaceae bacterium
CGAAACGTCCCAGTGAAAAGTATCGCCTACTTGAATTTCGTTATCGCCCATACCAGACTCCAGACGGAAGACCGAAGACCGAGGACGGATAAAATTTTCCCGTCATCCATCTTCGGTCATCCATCGCATTTTTATTCGTTAACCTTGTCTTTGCGCAACTGACCAAACTTTTCCAAAAAGTAGAACAGCGTGACCGCCATCAACACAAAGAGCAGAATGCTCAACCACAAATTCACATCGAGTACCGTGGGGAGAATCGTGCTTCCCAGGTTGATGATCGCGCTGATGGGTGGATAGATCGTCGGATACGCCGCGCCGAAAATCAACGCGCCTGTCAAGAAACCGAGCATGCCGGGAATCAAGTAATCGAGATTGCCTTGGCCGCTACCAGCGGCGCAGGTGCCCGGTCAGAACCCGGCGCCGGACATGCCGACGCCGAAAATCAACCCGCCAATCAGATTGCCGACGACGTACGTCGCGGGAATGTTAGGCAGGGTAACGAGTCCAAGAGTGTTGAGCGCAAAGATGCCGACCATCGAAACCGCAAGTGTCGTCATCATAAATTTGAGAACAGCGAGATCGGTGAAACGAAAGACGTTGACGATTTTGCTGTACTTGCTCAGCCCGGCTTTTTGCAGAGCAAAGCCAAAGCCAATGCCCATCACAAGCGAAAAGATCATTTCAAACATTTTAATATTTCCTCCGATACATCAACATCGCGACCGGGATGCCGGACATGAACATCGCCGCGATAAAAATGAATGCCGAGGGTGCAAGGAACAAGCCGCCACCAATCGCGAGACCGCTCGTGCAACCGCCCGCGATGCCTGCGCCGAATTCCAAAATGATGCCGCCGACGAACAACAACAACCAGCGTTTCCAGGTCGAGTTGCCAAAAACTTGCTTCCATTGCGGATCGGACACGGTTTGCAATTTGAAATCGCCGGACAATTTGGCGGAGATGAATGCACCGACCATGATGCCGAGCAGAATCATTACGGCAGTCGTAATGCCGGGTGGCATCACAAATTGAAAGTACGTGTTCTTGGTCAATTCGGGGTACACGACTTGGGCAATTAGCCCGCCGATGTTTTCAAACGCGCCGGATGCGCCGGGAATGATGCCGGTCACCGCAATGCTGATCACGTAAACCAATCCCAGCAATGTCCCGGCAAGATAGGGCGACCATTCTTTTTTCTTGAGTAATTCAAGCATGTTTACCTCATGGATACGACCGAGGACAGAGGACGAAGGACGGAACGCTTTGCGTCCGTCATTGGTCGCCAGTCTTCCGTCGTTTTACGATTTCATTTCCTTCGCTAACGTCAGCAACGACGCCAATGCTTTTTGATCGCCCTCGCCCAGATCCGCGAGCGCACGCAAATCGAGATGACTCAACGCTTTCAAAACGCGCGGACCATTCTCGCGATCCGAAAGCAGTTGCGTCACCGCGCGCACTGTCCCAGGATCACTCGATGAGAGCAAGGGCAACAGCGAACCCAGTTCCGGTCGCGCAACGACACCTTCGGGCGCGGCAACCGGTGTAGCGAGCAATTGGCGGAACGCGGCAATGCCACGCGGCAAGGGTTTCTCGTAATAGAAAACCAAGCCAGCAAAAACCAACACCATGACCAAAATCAATCCAATCAAAATCGCATTGCCAAGCACGTTCGGCGTTTTTTCGTCCAGTCCGGCATAGACCTTGTTGAGATCAATCGTTTGACTACCAGTCGGCGCGGCGGGACCGCAATTCGTGTTGCCTGCCGTTGTCGTTGTGCCGGCGCTCGTCGGCGTTGTGCCGCCACTCGTGCCGGTGCCAATCGTCTTGCCGAGTGCATCGGCGTATTTTTTTGCGCGATCATTGTAATCGTTTGGATGACACGATTGGCACGCGCCTTTGACATCGGCGAGCACATCCACCATCCCTTTGTGCGCGACAGTCTTGTCCTTGTCTTTCGTGTTACCCGAATGGCAGAACGCGCAAAAATCACCGAACGCATGTTGAGTGTGCCATGCACCTTTGGTGTTGACCGGCATCACCTTTTGCACTTCGTGGCAACTCTTACACGATGTCGCGGCAGAACCGCACTGCGCATCCGCCGGGTGCGGATACGCGATAAACACCACTGTCGCTAACAAAATCGCCAAGAGCAGAAAAAAACCAACGTGTTTCTTTCGCATACGCTTTGTCGCTCCTTTATCAATTGCTCGCGCAAAATAAAAAACCTTGTGGCAATACACAGTATCGCCCCAAGGCATTCATTACCTTTGGTTTAAACCGGATGCCACGTCGCATCCGTATTCAGTTGCCATCGCAAGTTCTAGTGTTGCGTGTTCGACGTTTCAATCAGTTCCGACCGCTCGCTCGCTTGGTCGGACAACACTTCGCGCATCAAGTCGCACACGTGAATAATTTTCGGGTTCGCAATGCGATAAACCATCTCGTTGCCAACACGCTCCGAAACAACGACGCCGCACGAACGCAACACACTGAGATGTTGCGACACGTTCGACTGCGCCAGTCCGGTCGCTTTGCCAATCTCGCCGACGCGACAAGGTCCAGCGCGCAAGTGATGCACCACTCGCAAACGCGTCGCGTTCGACATGGCTTTGCAAAGATCGGCTTGAAGATCAAAAATGGATTGCGTCATTGCTGTTATTTGGGCGCCGCGATTTCCGCGACTTGTTTCAAACGATTGGTTAGCACGAGCCGTTCTTCGCCGAGTTGCGAATACGTGTCCGCCATGAGTTGAATCAAATGTAACAAGCGTTTCGCGCGCGCGTTTGGGATAATTTGCACCTGCGGCACCGTGCGCGCCAGTTTGGTCGCGTCAATCGCGCACGCCTTGGCAACCTGTGCCAAATGCGTCGGCGTGCCAAACGATTTTCGGTCATCCACCAAAAATTGTCCGACGAAAAACATGGCAACGAAATTATTCTGCACCATCACGCGTCCACGCGCATACGTCAAGCCGGCGTGACACCGTTCGAGATGGGGACGCCGCTCGGTTTGAGTGGCTAGTTTTTTCCACGAGGCTTGGCATCGCGCGCGCCCTTGATCGGTCGAACGGATCAGGTCGCAAAACGCGCACGAGTTGCTGACCGGCACAATGGGCTTGCCGTCAAGGTCGGTTGTTACCGCGCCCACATCGCTCGTTTGCGCGAACACTTCTTGAATTGGTTGAAGACAACTAACCGGCAGAATTTCAGAATCGGGGAGAAGGTGGATAGGATTGGAGGCAATCGTTTTCGCGGCGGGCGCGTTTTGATCGGTAAACCAGGCGTCAATGACCTGACGCGAGAAACGCCATTGCCCGCCAACACGCACGGCGGGCAAACGACCATCGTTGAGCATCCGGTAAATCGTCGTGCGATCTACCTGAAGCAAATCCATCAGTTGCTTGGTGGTGAGCAAGTCTTCCACGTGCAATAATTTACCATATTTTGCTATATTATTAAATAGCATTTTTGGTCAAAATTATGCACCTAGCGCAATCGCCACAACGTCCAACCCGCCAACACCAGCGCGAACACCAGACCCACGCCCGGCACACCGAGCAGAACGAATTGGCGCCAATCTAATACCGCGCGCGTCGCCGAGGTGGCTTGCCCGGTCACCCCCGCAACCGGTTGCGGATTCGTCGCCGCATTGTTGCGTTGCCACGGCGGACCACCGCCACCGGTCGTTTGGGGCGACGCAACCGCCGGCGCCGTCGCCTGCCACTGGCGCACGTATGCCACAACCGATTCGATTTCCGTTACGCTCAAGCGGGTACCCCACACCGGCATCGCCGTGTTCGGTACGCCATTCGTCACAATTTGGATCATCGCCGCATCGCTCGTCACTTTTTGGAAAAAGGATTGCACGTTGAGCGAGGGTGCGCGGCGCGTGCCCTGCCCTTCGGTGCCGTGGCACCAAGAACAATTTTGCACGTACAGATTTTTACCCGTATCCAAAATTTTCTGCGTCACCACAATCGGTTGCGCGGGTGGTTCAGGAATCGCATTCGCCGGCAATTTGTCCCAGCGTTGAACCAGCAAAACCAGGTCAGCGATTTGTTCCGGCTTTAAGCGTTGATTCCACCCTGCCATCAACGTCGCGGGCGAGCCGAGCGTGATCGTTTTCGTGAGTTGATCGGCGGTACGGTCGGTGCGAATTTTCGGATCGTTGAGCACAGGCGCGAGCGTTGTGCCTTTGCCGTTTGCGCCGTGACACGCGACGCAGTTCGCCGCGTACAGTTGCGCCGCATTCGACAATCGTTCGCCGTCCGGCAGTGCCGCAATTTGCTTGAGTGTGTCCGCCGGAATTGTCACACTGACCGGTACGCGCGGCGTCAAACCCAGGTCGGCAACAACATAGCGCGTCGCATTCCAATCGCCGTGTTGAATCAACGCAATCGCCGCTTCGATTTCGGAATCGTTCAACGGTCCGCCATCCGATGTGCCCCACGCCGGCATCGCCGTATTGTAACGCCCACGCGCAATCGTTTTGTAGAGCGTGTCGTAATCCGTATCACGTAACCCAGGATTATCGAGTGGGAGTGTCGCGCCCATGCCTTCGCCCGCGCCGCCATGACAGACCGCGCAATTTTGCGCGAACACGTTTTGTCCGTCGTGAACCTGGGTCGCGAGTAAATTTGCGCGCGCCTGATCTTGCCGATACGGTTCGTAGACCATGTAAACGCCGAGCGTCGTGACGAGCACAAGCGCGGCAAGAAAGCCAATGAATTGTTGAGTTCGCATCGTTCTCCTCTATGCCGCGTAAACCAATTGCGCTTTATCGAAGCGGTCACGGCTGATTTGTTTGCCCGTGTCCACTTGGACTTCACCATTCACAATGCTAACCTGGAATAGATCAAGCGGGCGAGGCGCGGGCGCGTTCAACACATCACCGTTCTGATCGAACACGGAGGCGTGGCACGGACAGATAAATTGTTTTTTAGTTTGATCCCAGGGTACGGCGCAACCCAAGTGGGTGCACTTGCGATAGAGCGCGAGGAATCCGCCGTCTTGGGTTCGCACGAGATAAAAACGTCCTTCGTTGAACGGCGTCACCGAACCATTTGGAAATTTAGTTACCGCGCCGCACTTGAACACACTGCCAAACTCGCCTTCGCTGAGACGCGGCAAGAAAAATCCGGCGCTAATCACGCCAGCTTCAACCGCGGCGACGCCGGCAAGCGCCGTCCAACCGATGCGCAAAAAATCGCGGCGCGGCATTTCGGTTTGCATTTGTTCGGGAGAAGATGAGGGTTGGGTTGGGTCTGTCATATTTTTATTCCATGTTTGTCATTTCGAGCCGCGTAGCGGCGAGAAATCTCCGAGTCAGT
>CAZPIR010000303.1:0-5322 GCA_964586085.1 uncultured Anaerolineaceae bacterium
GTGGATTACCGGATGATTAGTCTCGTCCAATTGCCGGACGAAAATCTGATGCGGATTCCGGTCGCGCGACCGGAGATTCGGCGCGTGGTCGAAGAAAATCTCGGCGATGCTAAACGTGTGCGCGTTGAAATTCAAGGAGCATCACGAATCGTCAGTGGTGAGGCGCACGAAAGTATAAATCACCCCATGCCGTTTCAAGCCGGCGCGCAGGCGACCATCAACGCGTTGGAAAAACTTGTCGGCAAATATATGGATGTGCGCTTGGAGGACACGGCGACAATGCGACTCGGAACACGCGAAATTTTGATGGTCGTCGTTTCGTGTTTGGCGCAAGATCGCGAAGAAACATTCGTCGGCACCAGCTTTGTCGGCGCACGACCGGCAGAATCGGCGGCACGCGCGACGTTGGATGCGCTCAATCGGCGGATTCACAACTTTACTTTGCAAGCGCCACGCCAAACCGACCAGCAAGAATAATGCAAGTTCCAGGCAAACAAAGATCGCGTTACACCTCCTGGAAAGCCACAACTGCAACCGGTCATAATCCGGTCAAAATTCCTTGTTATTCTTGAATTCTCACGTGCAATGTGCTACAATGTTTCTGCCGGCGAGCCTGCAAGACAAAGCGAAGCGAAGGGGACTCACTGGGTCTCGTTGACCAGATCCTTAAAACGAAAGGAAGTGAGTCTGGGTGAAGTGGCGTATCGCGAGTGCATTGCTGACTTTGGCGACAGTTGCGAGTATGCTCTTGGCCATCGCGGCCGAATGGAAGTGGGACTAGGCTCAGACTAGTATCTTGTAGGCTCACCGGTATTTTCGTTTTTTGATAGATCGGCTTTAATGTTTCTTTGAACACTAGGTGGCGCATGGTAAGTGGATGGGATAGATGAGATCTTTGCCCTGGACTGCACAGCTCTACATTGTTCTCCTCACCGCGCTGATGGCTAGCGCGGTTTTAGTTTCCATCTCGTTGATTCAAGTCAATCCAACTTTTTGGATTCCGATCCTGGTCGGTAGCACAATGGTCATGCTCTTGGATACGCTCGGAGTACGTCAATTCGGAATCCAGGGTGAAATTTCCGTCTCCAATGCGGTCAAATTTGCGCTCGTACTACTTGCCCCCGCTCCGATTGTTATCGCCAGTATTTTTTTCGGCACGTTGGTGAGTGAGACATTAGTCAAACGTGCGTGGTTTAAAAAATTGTTCAACGTTGCGGCGATGACATTATCCTGGACCATCACAGCCGTAATCTACACCACGATCAATGATTCACAAGTTGACTATTTCAGTTCGCTCCAAAATATAGTCGCACTGGTCTTGGCTGGGCTGGCGGCATATATAGTCAACATCACCTTGGTCTGTTTGGTCATCAGTCTAGCCGCACGCATCAAGTTCGCCTACGTATTAACGCAAAACGCCCGAGTCTCAACGTGGCATGAAGCCAGCCTCTTTACGTTGGGATTGTTCTTGGCAGTACTTTGGCATTTCAATCCGATCAGTGTCTTGCTAGCCGGCTTGCCCTTGCTCGTCGTGCGCGATTCGTACCAAACCGCCAACCATCTGCGCAATCAAACGCAAGACGCACTCCGCGCACTCGTGCGTGTCGTAGACGAACGCGATCATCACACCTTTAACCACTCGGAGAATGTTTCGACTTTTGCGCGCAACATTGCCGAGAAACTCGACCTGCCACAAGAAGATGTCGAAGTAATTGCGTTTGCCGCACTCCTCCACGATTTGGGCAAGGTCGGCATGGCAGACGACATTTTGTTCAACCCCAAACGACTGGAACCCACCGAACGCAAAAGCGCCGAACGCCACGCAGAAATCGGCGCGATGCTCTTGTCCAAGTTTCCACTGTTCAACAAAGGGGCGGAACTTGTCCGCCATCACCATGAGCGTTTTGACGGCACCGGTTATCCCGAAAGATTAAAAGGCGAAGCCATTCCAATTGGCTCACGCATTATCGCCGTAGCCGATGCCTACCAAGCCATGACCGAAGACCGCTCGTACCGTGCGGCGCTTTCGCAAACCGAAGCGATTAACCGGCTCACCGAAGCCAGCGGCACGCAGTTTGATCCACAGGTCGTCAAGGTTTTTGCAGAGACGCTGGGCATACCCACTGCGCCGATTCAAAAATCGGATGATGCGCCACAAACGTGAACGGGTATCCGCATGATTATTCTTTTCATCGGCATTCTTGCCATTGGCATTGCGCTTGCGCGCGGCGGTAAACTAACGCGCTGGGCAAACCTGAACTTGCGCGGGCGTGGCGTGATCATTCTGGGCTTTATCCTCCAGGTTTTGATTTTTTCGCGCGAATGGCAAACTCACGCCGACCTTAAACCTTGGACGCCGTACATATATATCACTTCGATGGTTGTGATCCTCATCGCACTAGGATTCAATTTTCATTTACCCGGGATCCGGCTCATCACACTCGGCTTGTGTTTGAACTTGCTCGCGATTGTTTTCAACGGCGGTTATATGCCGGCATCGCCCGAGGCAATCGTGCTTGCCGGGCGTACCTTGCCAGTGACCGGACAGACGAACAACAACTCGATGGTGATGGGACCCGACACGCGGTTGCCGCTCCTCTGCGATATTTTTGCCGTGCCCAAAGGATTTATTTTTCCGAACGTGTTCAGCATCGGCGATGTATGTCTCACGCTTGGCGCGGTGTACTTGATTCAAAAAACGCTCGTCCCGCCTAAACCAGCGCAATAAAAAAACCGGAGGGTTAAACCCTCCGGTTTTTTCTACTTGACTTCGGACGCGCAGAACGCGCACTTGGTTGCTTTGAGCGGAATCTTGGATAAACAGTACGGGCAATCCTTGGTCGTGGGCGCGGCAGGTGCAGGCGCCGGTTTTGTCGTTGCCTTGTTCGCCGCTTGGATGATCAAGAAAATGACAAACGCGATGATCACAAAGTCAACCACCGTTTGAATAAATACGCCGTACTTGATTTCGGCTTTGCCAACCATAATCGCCAGACCACTGAAATCAATTCCACCCAAGATCAAACCGATCACGGGCATCAACACATCCGCCACCAACGAGGCGACAATCTTGCCGAACGCGCCGCCGATGATGACGCCAACCGCGAGATCAAGCACATTGCCGCGCATGACAAACTTTTTAAATTCCTCGAGCATGGTGTCCCTCCATGAAAAAATTATTTTTGCCGAAACATTTTTTCGGCATACCCCACCAGCCACAACGCAAACGCCGCGCCGAGCGAATCAATCACCCAATCCATGAATAACATATCACGTCCCGGCACAAACGACTGATGCCACTCGTCGCTTGCCGCATAAAACGACGCGAACAAAAACGCCCACCATCCCGGGCGTGGCATAAAGGCGCGACGCAACAAGACCGCTAAAATTCCAAATTCGGTAAAGTGCCCCAACTTGCGTAACACATACGGGATGCCCTCGCCGCCCGGCACCAGCGGCGGATGGGACTGGGCTGACATGGCAAAGATAAATCCCAGCCATGCCAGCACCGGTCCCCATTTCCAAATCCATCGCGCTACGTTCGTACGCGAGAATCCAACGATCACTTTATCTCGCCGCTGTAAATCTTCATCACCTTGTCGAGCAGAGCGAGCGCATCCGGCTTGCTTCGTTGGAACACGTTGCGTCCCATAATCGAGCCGAATCCACCGCCGTCGCGAATCGCGCGCATTTCGTCGAGAATCGCTTCATCGTTTTCTTTCTTGGCGCCGCCGGAAAAGATGACGACGCGGCGACCATCGAACGCGCTCTGAATGATGTGGCGCACACGCTCGGCTTGCGTCGCACTCGGCACGCCAATTTTTTCGTACACTTTTTTCGCTTCGGCTTGTTCGAGATACGCGCTCGGCAATTTCACCTTGATGATGTGCGCGCCCAACTGCGCCGCGATTTGCGCCGCATACGCCGTCACATCGAGCGCGGTCTCGCCCTCTTTGCTCAACGCGCCACCGCGCGGGTACGACCACACGACGACGACCAAGCCAACCGCTTTGGCTTCTTCGGCAAGCGCTTGCAATTGTTCGTACTGCAAACGACGTTCAGCCGTGCCGGGATAAATCGTGTACCCGATGCCGATACAACCCAGGCGCAACGCATCATCAACACTCGCCGTCACGGCGCCGAGGGGATCTTTTTCGTCTTGCAAAACATCGTGATTGTTCAATTTCAAAATGAGCGGAACCTGGCCGGCAAATTCTGCCGCGCCCGCTTCGAGGAAACCGAGCGGCGCCGCGTACGCATTACAACCGGCGGCAATCGCCATTTCAAAATGATAACGCGGATTATAACCTGCCGCATTCATCGCAAAACTGCGGCCGGGGCCGTGTTCAAAACCTTGATCTACCGGCAAGATGACCATCTTGCCGGTGCCACCCAAACGTCCATGATTGAGCACCCGCGCCAAATTCGTCAGCGTCCCCGGGTTGTCGCTCCCGTACCAACTCAAAATCTCTTTCACTCGATCTGTCATTGTATCCTCCTGAATTCTGGAATTTGCCACCCGCAAAGATAACGCAGAGCGCCCGAATTGTCAAAAAGTGTATTTGCCACTTGCCGATTTCAGAATAGAATAGCACCGAAAGGAAACACGATGACTGAACCTCTTCTAGCTGGCTTGTTTGTGTTTGGAATGCGCCTCACCGATATGACGCTCGACACGATTCGGTTGCTCTTTACGATGCGCGGGCGCAAATTTCTCGCGGGCGCGATTGGCGTGGTGCAAGCGACCGTGTTCATCCTCGCGGTAAGCGCGGTGTTGAGCGGACCACTCAACCCGTTCACCGTGGTGGGTTACTCGCTGGGATTTGGCGCGGGCGTCGTCGTCGGCATGTTCGCCGAAGAACGCATGGCGATTGGGTACGCGATGGTGCGCGTGTACTCGCCGGCGAGCGGACACTTGATTGCCGATGCACTACGCGCCGAAGGACACGCCGTGACTGAAATTCCGGCACAGGGCAAGGATGGCGTCATCACCGTCGTCAACTGCATCGTCACCCGACGCAACATTTCCGCCGTGCGCGCGATTGTTGATCGCGTGGATGCGACTGCCTTTCTCACCATGGACGAAGCGCGACTTGTACAACGCGGACATTTTAGGCATTAAGCAGGATATGCGATGACAGAAAAAATTGTTGCGGTAGATTTAGGCGGGACTCGTTTTCGCATTGCGGTGTGCGAAGCCGATGGACACATCCTTAAACAAACCGCGCACGAAACCCGTGCGCGCGAACGCGCCGAAGCCGTGTTTGCGCGCATCGTCGCCGCAATTCGCGATTTTGCCGGCGGCGAAAAAATTTCCGGCAT
>CAZPIR010000304.1:0-5305 GCA_964586085.1 uncultured Anaerolineaceae bacterium
GCGATGATTCTCGGCACCTCGACCGTGCACATGATGGTGGACCAATTCAAGAACCCTGTTCCCGGCGTCACCGGCGTGATCGAGGACGGGATAATCCCAGGTCTAGTCGCGTACGAAGGCGGACAAGCCGGAGTCGGCGATATTTTTGAATGGTTTGTCGAACATGCGGTGCCGGCTGAATATTTCGATCAAGCAAAAACGCGCGGCATCAGTGTGTTTCAATTGTTGGAAGAGCAAGCCGCGCAACAAAAACCCGGCGAGCATGGTTTGCTCGCGCTCGATTGGTGGAATGGCAATCGTTCCGTGCTTGCGGATGCTGGCGTCAGTGGAATGTTGATTGGCGCGACGCTCGCCACACGCGCGCCGGATATTTTCCGCGCGTTGATTGAAGCGACGGCATTCGGCACGCAGATCATCATCGAAACATTTGAGGCGAACGGCGCGCGTGTGAATGAAATCGTCGCGTGCGGTGGACTCGCGGAACGCAACACGTTGTTGATGCAGATTTATGCCGACGTGACCGGACGCGCGATTGATCAATCGGCGTCCGCGCAAACCTCCGCGCTCGGTGCGGCGATTCTCGCGGCAACGGCGGCAGGCGTGTACGATTCGGTCGCCACAGCGGTCAAGCGCATGACCCAGCTGCCCAAGAAAACGTATTATCCGATTCCCAGGAATCATTCGATTTATCAACAATTGTTTGCCGAGTACCGGCGTCTGCACGATTATTTTGGACGGAATGAAAATCCAGTGATGAAAAATTTGCGCCGTCTTCAACGAGAGGCGCGGAATGAATATCAGTAACGAAATTTAGGAGTATAAATCATGGCTGACAAAACCAAACCGATTGTGGTCGGTTCCGATCATTTTGGCTTGCCGCTCAAAGATGCGTTGCGCGATTACATGCGCGCCCAAGGTTACACCGTGGACGATCTGGGTGTGAATGAAACGACGCCGGTGGATTACCCGGACATTGCGTTGCAATTATCCGAACATGTTGCACGTGGCGAGTACGATCGCGGCGTGTTAGTGTGCGGCACCGGCGCGGGCATGGCGATTGCGGCAAACAAAGTTCCCGGTGTGCGCGCGGTGGCGGTGACCGATCCGTACCTCGCCGAACGCGCGCGAGCGAGCAACAATGCGCAGATCATCACGTTCGGCAGTCAGGTCACGACCATCGAGGTCGCCAAAAAATTGATTGACATTTGGCTCGCGAGTGAATTCCAGGGCGGACGTTCCGCACCCAAGGTTGCCAAGCTCGAACAACTCGACGTGAAATTTCGGCGCGATTGAGGCAATGATGAATCAACGATTACCGGTTTACATTGGACGCAACGCGGTAGCAGAGTTGATGGCGTACTGCAAAACGAATGAGCTGGACAAGTTTGTTATGGTCGCGGATCAAAATACGTACGCGGCGCTGGGGTGTGCGGTCGAGCAATCGCTCAAGTCGGCGCAATGTGATGTGATCTCTGTTGTGTTGCAAGGCAAAGAAGTCGTTGCCGACGAACATTACATCGTCCAGGTTTTAGCGCGATTGGATCGTCAAGAGCGCACATTCATTGCAGTCGGCGGCGGCACGCTCACCGACATTAGCCGATTTGTCAGCCATCGCACCAGAACAAATTTTATTTCGATGCCCGCCGCACCATCGGTGGATGGGTTCACCTCGCCGGGCGCGCCGCTCGTCATCGAAGGACTAAAACGCACGCTCATCTGTCATCCGCCACGCGCGCTTTTTGCCGATCTGCCCACGCTCACCGCCGCGCCGCAACGACTCATCGCCGCGGGCTATGGCGACATGGTCGGGAAAATTTTGTCGGTCGCCGATTGGAAGCTGGGTCACATTTTGTGGGACGAAGCGTACGATGAAACCATCGCGCAACAATTTTTGGCTGCGGCAAAAGCGTGCACCGATGCGACAAACGAAATCGGCACGCGTTCCGAAGAGGGCGTGCGTGCGCTCATTGCCGGTCTGGTGGATTCCGGATTCGGCATGTTGGATTTTGGAAACTCGGCACCGGCATCGGGCGCGGAACATCACATGTCGCATTACTGGGAAATGAAATTATTGCGCGAACATCGTCCCGCGATTTTGCACGGTGCCAAGGTCGGCGTTGCATCCATCCTGACCGCGCAACGCTACGCCGCTCTGCGCCAACTCTCGCGCGAACAAATCGCAAAGCAGATGCAGTGGTCGCGTGTGCCAACGTGCGAACAACAAGAGCAAACGATTCGCGAGGCGTACGGTTCGATTGCGGACGAGATCATCAAAGAGCAAGCGCCATTCCTGCAAATGAATGAAACGAAATTCAACGCGTTGCGCGAACGTGTCGTCGCACGTTGGGACGAGGTTCAAGACATTGCGTGCGGCATTCCACTTCCGCAACAATTCACGAGCTGGTTGCAAGAGGTTGGCGCGCCGGTGAATGGCGGCGACCTGGGTTTCACCGACGCCGAAGTGACGCAAGCGTTCGAGTTCGGTCACTATTTGCGCAATCGGTTTACGATCAACAAACTCTGGTTCACCCTGGGAATGCCAACGTATGCGAATTGATATGCGTTGGCTCGTTGCGATTGCGTTCGCGGTGCTTGTGCTCGCAAGTTGTCGCGCGAGCGAAACGCCGACGAGCGTGCCAACTTCTGTGCCAACGAATACGCCAGTGCCGATGAGGGCGATCTCGATTGTGGGACATCGCGGCGCGGCGGGCATTGCACCGGAGAACACACTCGCGTCATTTCAAAAAGCACTCGACCTGGGTGCGGCGGCGATTGAACTCGATGTGCATCTGAGCAAGGATAATGAACTCGTCGTCATTCACGATCCGACACTCGACCGCACGACGGATGGCGCGGGACCGGTGCAAAACCTGACGCTGGCAGAATTGCTCAAGTTGAACGCGTCAGCCAAATACAAGGGCGCGGGTAGTTTCGATGTTCAACGCATTCCGACGCTCCAACAAGTGTACGACCTGGTTGGCAAACGCGCGCAAATTTACATCGAAATCAAATTGGCAAGCGATAACCGTCGTTACCCGGACATTGAACAAAAAGTGATCGAGGTCGTTCGCAAAAACAACGCGGTCAACTCGACGCGCATCTCGTCGTTCGATTTTGCAACCGTGCGTCAAATCCAAACGCTCGAACCTACCATCGGACGCGAGGTGATTATTTCAACGGCGTACTTGCGTAATATGGGATTGCAAGGCAAAGGACCCAATGATATTGCGGCTGATCTCACCGCGCAAGGCGCACGCGCAGTCGGCGTCGAGAAAACGTATCTTTCGCCAGCCCTCATGTCCACACTGAAACAAGCCGGATTGATGGTGGGCGTGTGGACGGTGGACGATCCAAATGAAATGTGGAAATTTCTCGACCTGAACGTGGATGCGGTGACAACCAATCGCCCTGATTTGTTGCTCGCCGCGCTCAAGCAGGGCAGACCCAAGTGAGTCAAGAAAACATGAACAAACCGATTTTTACACTTCGTTTGGCTCTGAGCATCGTCGCGTTCGGTGCGATTTTGTTGTTGGCGATCCTTTTCGGTTCGACACAATTGCCGATGCCAACCACGCAAATTGCATCGCCGACTCCACTGCAAACGCGACGCACCGGGCAACTCGAAATCCATTTACTCGATGTAAAGCATGGCGACGCACAACTCATCGTCAGCCCCACCGGCGAAACGATTTTGATTGATGGCGGGCGCGCCGAATTTGCGGAAAAGACGGCGAACTATATCAAATCGGTTCTGGGACAAACGACCGTGGATTATTTTTTGGCGACGCATTATCACACCGATCACATTGGCGGCGTCGTGTCCTTGTTTCGCGATCAAGGTCTCAAGGTGCGTAAAGCGATTTATGACCGAGGCGGAACGCGCGCCGAGTTTACCGAGGAAACTGCCTACCCCAAATATTATGATTATGTGACGAATCCGCAAAATAATCTCAACCGCGTGCGCATTCGCGTCGGCGATACGATTGACCTAGGTCCGCAGTTGAATGTGCGCGTGCTGTCGGTGGGCGACATTGATACGCGCACCGCGCTGAACATCCCGGTGGTTGGCGAAAATGATAACTCGGTTGTGTTGTGGCTCACGTTTGGCAAATTTGATTATTGGACCGGTGGTGACCTGAGCGGCGAAGCGAGCATTCGATATGCGGACATTGAAACGGCGATCATCCCCTTGCTTCCGCGTCAAGCCGATGCGTACAAAGCGAACCATCACTGCGTCAATTACAACAACAACCTGGCATTTCTCACCGCGCTCAAACCGACGGTGTCGCTCATCTCCGGCAGTAACGCCGTGATTGGATGGAAATGCGTTTTGCGCCTCGAAGCGCAAAGCGAGGTTTATATCACCGATCAAATCCCGGTACATCAAGCCGCCGGCGACATTGTGCTCACCAGTCGCGATGGCAACACGTTCGAGGTTGCCGGCAAAACCTATCAATCCAAATAAAGGCAAATCACCATGTCAAATTTTTCTAATCCAACCAGCAAACGCGTTCAAATCGTCGGACATCGCGGAGCCAAGGGCATTGCGCCGGAAAATACGGTCGCGTCTTTTCTCAAAGCGATTGAGATTGGCGTGGATGCCATCGAACTGGATTTGCACGTCAGCAAAGACGGCGCGCTCGTCATCATGCACGACCCAAGCATCGAACGCACGACGGACGGCGCGGGCGAGATTGGCGATTTCATGTTAGCCGAATTGCAACAATTGAACGCGGCGGCGAAATTTGTCGGCGAGATTCAGTACGCTCCGCAAAAAATTCTCACCCTGCCGCAAGTGTTTGAAATTGTTCAAGGCAAAACGAGACTCTATCTCGAAATCAAAACACGTTCGGATGGCTCTCGCTATGCGGGGATTGAGCAAATGATGCTCGACGTCGTGCGCCGTTACGATGCCATGTCCACGGCGATTGTCTCGTCGTTCGATTTTCCATCGCTCGATGAGGTCAAGCGGATTGCGCCGGAATTTCAGACCCAGGTCAATATCTCCAAGGGCTATATGAGTGGAATTGAGACGCAGGGACCGCAAGCAATCGCTTTGGATTTGGCAAAGCGAGGTTTTCGGTGGATTGCGGTAGACAAGAAATATTTGACGCCGGAATTATTTCACGCGCTCAAACAACAAAACATGAATGTGCATCCCTGGGTCGTGAATGACGTTAGCGAAATGTGGCATTTTGTAGAAATGGGCGTTGACCTTGTCACAACGGATCGCCCGGATTTGCTTGTACCGGCGTACCACAATCGTTCAACGAGCTAATCCATCGCATAAACATCGCTCATTGGC
>CAZPIR010000305.1:0-5293 GCA_964586085.1 uncultured Anaerolineaceae bacterium
CTCTGTTCCGCGTTCATCCGCGTTTATCCGCATCCAATTAAAAATACGTGGACAAAATTTTATACAACTTGCGAATCGTTTCCGTGTCCGCTTTGCGCGAAAAACCACCGGACACTTCGGCGAGCGCGTTGAGCGCGTTGAAATCGGCGTCGTTGCCGTACGCGATGCTGAAAATAATCACCGGCGTGCCGCTCGCATTCGTGCGCCGAATTTTTTGCACGAGCGCATTCGTGTTCGTGGACGAGGCGTTCTCGATGCCATCCGTCATCGCGACAATCGCGTTGATGCGATCCTTGTCGCCGCGCCTTTGCAAATCGTCGTACGCGTACGAGACGGCATCGAGCAGGGCGGTTTGCCCGTTGGCTTTGAGCGCGCGCACGCGATTTTTGAGCGCGGTGCGTTGGGGACTAATGTCCTGGAGCGAGATGGTGTCGTAGACGCGCGACGAGAACGGGACCAAGCCAACACGGTCGCGATCGCCTTGGATCTGATCCAGAAAAGTTTCAAGAGCATCTTGCGCCTGCCTTAGTTTGCCCTGCTCGCCCATACTGCCCGACGTGTCCACAACGAGCAAAATGTTCGCGGGGCGCTTGGCGAGCAACCAGGTTTCTTGCACGGCGGCGATGACGGTCGCATTCGGCATTTGCAACGTTGTCTGTGGTTGTGCCGGGTCAACGCCGTTCGCCGTTTTGATCGGCGATGCTGGGTCGTCGAGTCGCAAGCCCAAATCCACCGGACGATAGCCGGCTTGCAAAATCAATTTCTGAATTTCCGGCGACAGGAGAAAATCGCGCAGGCGACGATACGTCAAACGTTGGTCGTCGGTGAGATTCGGTTGTTCGAGCAAAGCGAGCGGGTGGTCTTGCCACAACGTCCCTTCGACCGGATAAATCGCGACGAGTTTGGTTGGCGATTTCGTGTTGTGATAAATGACCATTCGCTCGGACACGACGAACGCATCGAGATAACTTTTGCCTTTCGCGAGAACCTGGTCAATCGTCGCCTGCTCGCCTTCGCCGTAATACCGCACCGTCTTTTCGAGCGCGTTCACGTAATCGAGCGTTGCGCGATTTTTGATGTCGTCCTCGGTGAGGTTGCGCGTTTTGTTCGCGCCGGCGTAAAACTCGGCGAGCGTTGCGAGCAGACCACTCGCGGAACTCGTGCTCGGATGACTCCATTTGAAATTCGCATCCGTGCGCGCCTTGTTCAACATATCCTTCCAGCCGATTTGTTTTTGCCGACAACCTACCCCGCGCGCGACGTCGTCCCACTTCGCAATCACGACCGGCGTCACCGCAATGCGGGTTGCCTCGCTGACGAGCGGGCGGTCGAGTCCCGCGTCCACCTGTCCCAGCCACAACGACGAGTCCGGCGAAATCGCGTTGAACTTGCCATCGCGCGCGGCGTCCACCATCTCGGCGGCATCCATTTTCGTTGCGTTGATTTTCATCGGCAAGCCGGACGGTGTTTTCAAATTCTGTTTATTGAACCGCGCGACGACATCGGTCATCAAGGTTTCTTTTTCCGGCGAGTACGCGAGTTCGAGCGTCGCATTCACGGTCGGGGTTGGCGCGGTGGCGACCTTGGGCGACACGATAGACCACGCCGCGAACGTCATCAAGCCAACACCCAGCACCATCAACACGAGCACGATGACGCCGCACGCGAGCACGGGATTCATTTGCGAGGAGCGTTTATTTTTTCGCATCGCGCTTACCGCCCTTTGATGTTCAAATCGAACCAGCGGCGCAGTGCATTCAACGTGTCACGATCCGGCGCGCGCATCCGCGTCGTGCGTTCGACGATCCCGCGCGCACCTTGCGCTTTATACTTTTCGAACAGCGAATCTGCGCCGGTGATGTTGACTTCGGTGCTGACCGGACGAAAGCCGCGTTGTGCCGCGAGTGTTTGAATCGGCGTCGTCAGTAAAAATTTTTGAAAGAGCAGTGCCGCATTTTTTTCGACGGCGCTCGTTTCGGGTCCCATCCAAATCGTGAACGGAAAATCGAACCAGGTCAGATACTTGGGGTACACGATGACGAGCGGGTCAGCCCAGCGCGTTTGAATGCCGCCCATATTCACGAGCAAATCACTTTCGAGCAATTGCCCGCCATCGCCAACCGAGTAACCGAACAACGCGAGGTCTTCGACCGTGTACGAACTGAGTGATGAGAAATCGGTGACCGAACTCATCAACTCTTTCAACCACGTTTGGAATTTTTGATTTGTCACGTCTTCGGTTGCGATGCTCGTCTTGTCGTAATACTCGCCCGCCGCCGAAACCATCGCGAGCAAGCCCGCCGCGTTCTTGTTCGGGTTCGGCACGATGAGTTTGAAATAACCCCATTTCGCATCGCCGCCGAGTTCGGGCCACCCGCTTTTCGCGGTCGCGGCGTCGTGAATCGTTTTCCAGTTTACATTGTCTTTGCCAAACTTGGTTTCGAGTTTGTCAAAGCGCGATTTGTAAATGCCCCACGCAAACAAGGACGTCACAATCGGACGCGCGCGATATTCGCCGTCGGTGAGAAACACATCGCGACCCAGCTTTTCACTCTGCGTCGCGTTGACTAGTTCGATCAGATAGCGGCTGTCGGGAATCCACGCGGTTGGCACCGGGTTGAATTCGCCGCGATCCCATTTGCCGAGTGCGGTCACGCTGTCCATCGGCGTTACGGTTACGACAATTGTGCGCCCTTCGAGCGTGCGTTTCTCGGCGTTGAATTTTGCCGCCGCATCTTGCACCCAGGGTTCAATCGGCAGAGCTGTGACGACGCGCACCGAGATGGGTTGCGCGGTCGGATTCGGAATACTGCCGCTGAACTGTTGGAGCGCGAACGACACGCCGACGATGATGAGCGCGAGCGCGATGACGACGAAAAAAATGAGTCTTGTACGATTCATAAGATTGTCTCTGCTGACAAGGTGACAAGGAGACTGGGAGACACGGAGTGGTCACCTTGTCACCTTGTCTCCGTGTCTCCTTGCCTAGAGTTACGCGATTACGCCAAGCCCAACTTTTTCTTGCGCTCCGCCAACTGCGTATCGAGTGTGTGGCGTTCGAGCAGTTCGTCCATCTGTTCGTCGAGACGCGACGCTTGCATCTCGGCGCGTGCGCTGGCTTTGTCGAGTCGCGCGCGGATGCTGTCCGCCATTCGCGCGACATCTTGGTCGCCCGAGCCCATCAGGTTGTCGAGCGATTGCATCGTCTTCGCCGTGAGTTCTTTCGACTTGGCGAGATCGAGCAACGCCTGCATCTCTTCGCGCTCTTGCTTGACGGTTGTCAATTTCGCTTCGAGTTTCAGTTTGCCGTCGAGCAATTTTTGGTACTCGGCGTGCTGACGTTCGTACTGCGATTTGTACGTTTCGGCAAGCCGCGCGGTCGAATTGAGTTTGCTCTGCGCGGCGACGGCGAGTTCTTCCTTGCCTTCTTTCAACATCAAGTCAATGTTGCGGTCCAGTTCCGCCGATTTTGTGGCAAACTCGTCATACTTGCGCTTGAGCGTTTTGACTTCGCCGCCAATGGTTGCCGCGGCGTCTTCGAGGTCTTCGAGGTTGTCTTCGACCTGGCGAATGTACTGGTCAATCACGGCGAGCGAATTTTTCTTTAATGCTTCGTCCACGAGCGCGTGCAAATTTGCCGAAATCAGCGTTTGAACTTTTTCGAGCAGACTAGCCATTGGGTTCCTCCCTAAAATGTAAAACGACGCGAGTGAGTGACGGGACCATTCGCGCCGCTCTTGGATTTGAATCTGGCGAAATCATACCACGAGGAAAAATGAGAATCCTGACACGCGGCTGACAGTTGGCTGGCTGGATGGTTCGATAGTTGGATAGTGCGCTAGTTGACTGACATTTCACCAGCCAACTAGCCAACTGCCCAACTATCGCACTAACTTGTATCCCCGCCCGCGTACGCTTTGCAAATAGCGCGGTTTGGCAGGGTCGGGTTCGATCTTGGCGCGCAAGCGACTGACGAGCTTTTCGATGCGCGCGTCGTCTACCTCGTCAATAAACTGTTGCCCCCATACATTTTCGACTAACGAAAATTTATCGCATACGCGATCGCGTTTACCGTAGAGAAATGAAAGCAAACGATATTCGAGGTCGGTCAACTGCTCACTGGGCTTGCCGTCTACCCACACGGCTTCGGTATCCACATCAATGTACACGCCGCGCGCTTGGGGATGATGCGCGAGTTGTTGACGACGCACAAAATCGGCGAACACGCGTGGAAAAATCGCGATGCCATCCGGCGTTTCGCGCAAAATAAATTTCGCTTGAAGCGAATGATGCGCGGGCGTGGTGTCTTCGGTTAACCCGGGGTTCAACAACACTTTACGCTCGTTATCTTCAAGGTCGTCCCAGATTTTTTCGCATTCGCTCCGCACGTTCACATCGCTCGCCAAATTCTTTTCGACGAGTTGGTGGATCACGCGATCTTGATGGGTGTTGCGTTCGGGCGCGCCAGTCACTTGCCCCAGCGCGTAGCACACGGCTTGCGCCAAGCCAGGGTGTCCGTCCGCGTGTTTGTAAATGAACGCGAGGTCATCGGCGCTGAACGTCACCCCTTCGCGCGCGGCAACGTGTTGGCAATACTGGCGCGTATCATCCGCCGACCAAAAGCCCAAAAAGTGAACGCGCGGCGTCATCAGTTCGAGGAATTCACCTTGCTCGCGTGACTTGGTCATCTGTGCCAACTCGCGCTCGGTTGCAGTCATGTAGACAAGCGTGCCATCGTACCGATCACGGAGCGCGCGCAAGTTGAGGAATGCTTGCGCGTCGAGATGCCGGTACGCTTCGTCAAAATCGTCGAGGCACAATACAAGCGGGTGGGGCAAATGGTCGAGCGCGAGTGCGATGCCGGTGTCGAAATGCAAACCCAGGTCGGTGGGATTGGTAGCGCGGCAAAGCTGGTCGAATACCTGTGTGGCGTGATTGTGCGCGGCGGGTGCGCGCGCGGCGATGGCGTCCATCACGGCGCGCCATACGGCGAGCAAGAGCGCGCGCATCGTGCGTTCCGGCATCGCGTTGCAATCCACGTAGACGAACGTGCCTTGGGAAGCCGACGCGCAGAGGTAACGCAAGAACGCCGACTTGCCCAGATTGCTGACGCCGACAATGGAACAGCACATCCCGTTGAGCGCGAGACGTTCGATTTTGGCAAGGTCAGCCGCGCGGCTGATCAAGCCGGGCGGCAAGATGATTTTTTTGGGTGGCATCGGCGCAATTATATGCTTACTCGCCTTTGGCGACAAGAGGAGTTTTGCCCCAGGGTTACCCCTTGACAAGCCGT
>CAZPIR010000306.1:0-5289 GCA_964586085.1 uncultured Anaerolineaceae bacterium
GTTCTCGTAACCGGTCGTCGCGAGTTCCGGCAAAACGATCAGGTGCACTTTTTGCGCGGCGCAGATGTGATCAATAATCTCGCCAATGCGCGTGAGATTTTTGTCAGTCTCACCCAGGCGCGGATGAAATTGAGCAATCGCTACAAATACTTCACGCATCGTGTCCTCCGTTTAAAAGTTCAATTTTCCGCATTGTATCACAATTAGCACAAATGTTCAAAATGATTTTACCCGCTTGTTTTTTCATTCGTGTTATTCGCGGATAATTTTTTTTGCTCCGCTAACACCAATCGAATTTGTTCGTACGTAATCGCCATCGGCAAGCGGGCTTTGAGGTCAGTGAGCCATTTGCCGTCCCAGTCCAGGATTGCCGCGCAGATTTGCGAATGTATTTCTGTCGGCACAAATTGCTGTGCCGTGATTTTATTTTCGGCGATGAGTCGTTCGAGGTGTCCGTAAATGGTGGTCAGCGCAAGGTTGCGCGCCTTGGCAATTTCGGTTGGCGATTTGCCTTGCTCAAGCAATTCGAGTGTGCGCGTGTACGTGCCGCCGGGTTGTTTCGTTTGCTTCGCTTCGGCGCGCGCGGCGGGCGAGGGTGCGTGTGTGAGTTGCACCTCGATGATGGCGCGTGTGTTCAAAGTCTCTTCACCGAGCGGTGTAATGTGCACGACCGGATATTTGCCGCCGATCATTTTCAGATATCCTTGCCGCAATAATTGCTCGATCACGTTTTCGATTTCGCCGATCCGATACTCGCCCAGCTTGCCGAAAAATTTGTGGCGCGTGTAACCAAACTGTTCCATGTCCTGCGCGTGCGAGCCGTGTAAAATCTGCGCGAGCTTTTGCACGCCAACCGGTCGCCGCACGGTGCGCACAGTTTCAAGGATGACGAGTGGAACCCATTCGGTTGAACTCTCGGCGCGGCGCGCGGGTGTCGTCGTTGCGGCGCGATGATTGTCGCAACAATCCGGCGCATCGGCTTGTGCCGAGTCGCCAAAATAATTGAGAATGTACTGACGACGACATTGATTTGTTTCGGCGTACTCGATAATGTGCGCGAGTAGTTTGCGCCGATGCTCGCGGTGTTTTTCCGTTGCCGCTTTCATTTCGTCCAGGTTGAGGGTGATGTTCGGCGTGACCTCGATGCCGATCATGCCGCGCGCATCGCCGAGTCGTTTGAGCGCGCCCGCAAGTTCGAGATGACGCAAAGCGAGTTGCAATTTTGAATCGGTGAGATTGGTGACGCGTTGTAAATAATTGGGCGCGACCCAGTTGTTGGTGGCGCGTAGCAGAACTTGGTACAGGTGTGCGATCTGGCGCGGCTCGGGCGCATCGTTTTCGATGAACCATTCTTGCAGAGTGCGATCTTTTGGCGAGTAGAGCAGGGTCACGCGCGAAGGTTCGCCATCGCGTCCCGCGCGCCCGATCTCTTGATAGTATGCTTCAACCGTGCTGGGAATTGCATAGTGAATGACCGCGCGAATGTCCGGCTTGTCTACGCCCATGCCGAACGCGTTCGTCGCGACGATGATTTTGGTCTTGTCCTGCATGAACGATTCTTGCACGCGCGTGCGCTCGTCGTCCTTTAGGCCCGCGTGATAAAATTCAGTTGGCGCGCGCGTGACCTCGCCGCAAAATTCGCAAACCTCCTCTGCCGCGCGGCGCGTGCCGGTGTAAATGATCGCGCTCCCTTTGTGCTCGCGCAACAGCGCGGTGAGTTCGTTGCGTTTTTCGTCGTCGTCCGAGGTGTAACGCACCCGCAAGGCGAGATTCGGACGATTAAACCCGGTGACGATTTTTTCCGGCGCGCGCAAACCGAGTTGTGTGATAATGTCTGTTTGCACTTGCGGCGTCGCGGTCGCGGTCAACGCAACAATCGGTGGGCGATTGAGCGCGTCGGCAAATTCGCGCAGACGCATATAGTCCGGTCGAAAATCGTGACCCCATTGCGAAATACAATGGGCTTCGTCCACAGCGAGGAGCGAGACACGCGCATGTTTGAGCGCGTCAATGAATGCGGCGTTGCGCAATCGTTCCGGCGCAACGTAAACAATTTTGTACCAGCCGCGCGTGAGAATGTTCAGTTTGTTTTGTTGTTCTTCTGGGGTGAGAGTGCTGTTGATGTACGTGGCGCGTTTGCCGCGCGCGACGAGCGCATCAACCTGGTCTTTCATCAACGCGACGAGCGGCGAAATGACGAGCGTGGTGTCGGGGAGGAGCAGGGCGGAGAGTTGATAGCACAACGATTTGCCGGAACCGGTCGGCATGACGACGAGCGCATCCCGGCGCGTGAGTGTCGCATTGATCGCTTCGGCTTGGCCGGCGCGGAACGCGGAGAAACCAAATTGTTGTTCGAGCACGAGGTTCAGGTCGGGTGTTGTCATGGCTTGATCTCCAAACCCATCAAGCGAAAATCGTCGTCGAGTGCGGCTGTGCGTTTCATTGGTTCTCCCTACAGGGCATTATAGCGTTATGCGATGCGAGCGTCAAAAGGCAGACACTTGCGACGGTACGCAGATGGACTATACTGCGAGGGCTGTGTTTGCACGGCAGTTGATGATGGGAGACAAGGAGCAAATATGCAAATCACTTTTCTCGGTACGAATGGTTGGTTCGACAATCAGCTTGGCAACACGATGAGTGTGCTCGTCTCAACGCAAGACGCCTATATCGTTTTTGATGCCGGTAGCGGATTTACCAAACTCGACCGCTATGTGACCACCCCCAAACCGGTGTATCTGTTTCTCAGTCATTTTCATCTCGATCACCTGATCGGTTTGCACACGTTAACGCGTTTCAATTTTACGATGGGCTTGACGATTGTTGGACAACCAGGAACACGCCAGACTCTTGCGACTTTACTCGACCAACCATTTACCGTGCCGCTCCATCGTGCGGATTATCCAATCATCGCAAACGATTTTGACGAAGTTCGTTTGCCGTTTCAAATGACGACGTTGCCATTGATTCACTCGTCGCCGTGTTATGGTTATCGTCTGCAAGCGGATGGCAAGGTCGTGACGTATTGCACGGATACCGGCTATTGTGCGAATGCCGTGACGCTTGCGCGCGACGCCGATTTGCTCATCGCTGAATGCTCGCGCAAACCCGGACAGCCACCCAGCGATTGGCCGCATCTCGATCCGGCGACAGCCGCGCGCATTGCGATGGAAGCTCAAGCGCGCCGGCTTGCTTTGGCGCATTTCGATGCGAACGTGTACACCACACGGCAAGACCGCGAACGCTCTGAGGCGGCGGCGCGAGAATTGTTTGCGAATGTCTTTGCCGCGCGTGACGATATGACGGTGATCGTTTAGGTTTGCCAACGTGCGCGACCTGTGTTAGAGTTTTGCCATCCCCATATTCCGAGAAGAAAAAATGAACCTGGATGTTTTTTCCATGAATGCGCGCGTCAATGCACGCAACCATCTTGAAATTGCCGGCTGTGATGCGGTCGAACTTGCGCGCGAGTTTGGCACGCCGCTCTATGTGTACGACGACGCGCATTTGCGCGCGCGCGCGGCAGAGTTGCGCGATGCGTTTGCGACGCGCTGGCGCAATTCGCTCCTCATCTATGCGACCAAGGCATACTATTCGCCGTACCTCGCGCGTATTTTCAAAGATGCTGGGCTGGGCATTGATGTCACGTCCGAAGGCGAACTTGAAATCGCACGGCGAGTGGGACTTGACCCAGATAAAATTTATTTGCACGGCAACAATAAAACGCCCGCCGAAATTCGTGCGGCGTTCGCGCTCGGTGTGACACACATCATCGTGGACAATCTCGACGAAATTGAATTGCTCGCGCAAATTGCCGGCGAACTCGATGTGCGACCCAAGGTGTTGTTGCGTCTCGCGCCGGCGATTGATCCGCACACGCATCGCTACATGGCGACCGGTGTCGCCGAATCGAAATTCGGTTTGCCGATGCACACGGGCGCGGCGATGCAAGCGGTGCAGAGAGTTGCCGCGCTCGCGCCGCGATTGCAACTCGTGGGTTTGCATGTGCACATCGGCTCCCAGGTTTTTGAACTCGACCCGTACCGCGATGCCGTGCGTGCGCTGTTCGATTTCGCGCACGAGGTGCGTGACTCGGCCGGCATCGAATTGACCGAGATGGATTTGGGCGGTGGCTGGGGCGTGCCGTACTCGAATGATGTGGCGCGTTTAGAAATAGCCGAGGTTGCCGATGCGATTGTCGGTGAGATCAAAACTCAAAAACCCGGCACCTCAAACCTGAAACTGTTATTCGAGCCCGGTCGCGCGCTCGTTGCGCAATCGGCAGTTGCACTTTACACGGTTGGCTCGGTCAAGGACATTGCCGGTGTGCGCAAGTATGTCGCGGTGGACGGTGGCATGGGCGACAATGTGCGTCCGGCATTGTACGGGGCGAAATATACGGCGCGTCTCGCGAACAAAATGAATGAGGCACCAACGCAACGCGTTTCGATTGCGGGACGATATTGCGAGCAAGGCGACCTACTCATCGAAAATGTGGATTTGCCGAATGCAGTTGCCGGCGACGTGCTCGCGATTCCGTGCGCGGGCGCGTATCAAATTCCAATGTCGAGCAATTACAATTTGATTCCGCGTCCGGCAGTGGTCGCCGTTCACGAAGGACACGTGCGCGTGATTCGTCGCCGCGAAACGATTGAGGACATGTTGCGGTGCGAGGCACAAGAGGTGATTGATGAAACGTTCTGAAGTGAACGCGATTATGCGTGAGGCCGACGCGTTTATTCGCGCGCGCGGATTTTATCTGCCGCCCTTTGCGTACTGGTCGCCCGCCGAATGGTCGAGCCGAGGTACCGAGGCGCGCGAGATTGTGGCGAATGGGCTGGGCTGGGACATTACCGATTTTGGCTTGGGGAATTTTCCGCAAACCGGTTTGTTCCTTTTCACCGTTCGGAACGGACACCCCAATAATCTAAAAACGATGCAGGGCAAGACCTATGCCGAAAAAATCATGGTCGTAGGGGCGAACCAGGTGACGCCCATGCATTTTCATTGGAATAAAACCGAAGATATTATCAATCGTGGCGGCGGCAATCTCGCCATCCAACTTTACAACGCAACGCCGGAAGATGGACTCGCGGATTCCGAAATAGCGGTGAGCGTTGATGGCGTCACGCGGGTCGTCAAGCCCGGCGGAATGGTGACGCTGACGCCGGGAGAAAGCATTACGCTTGCCACGCGAGTGTACCATCAATTTTGGGGCGAGGGCGACCGCGTGTTGGTCGGCGAAGTTTCGGTCGTTGTATCGGGGATCCTGGGCATCCAGGGAGACCT
>CAZPIR010000307.1:0-5289 GCA_964586085.1 uncultured Anaerolineaceae bacterium
GCCAACGCCCGAATACGTCGTGGCACAAAAGAAACCGCGCGAGCATGCGTTGATTGGGCAGACGTATCAAATCGAAACGCCGCTCGGTGGCGCGTACGTGACGGTCAATCGCAATGGCAACAACGAGCCGTTCGAAGTTTTTTGCAATGTGGGCAAAGCGGGGTCGGACACGGCGGCGGTCAGCGAGGCGATTGGACGTTTGATTTCGTTGACGTTGCGCCTGCCCTCGCCGCTCACGCCAACGGAACGCCTCGAAGAAATCGTCAAGCAATTGTCCGGCATTGGCGGCGGACGTTCGATGGGATTTGGTTTGCAACGCGTGCGTTCATTGCCCGATGGCATCGCGCAAGCGTTGAGCGAAGACCTGGGCAAGGTGCGCGAGGTGTCGCACGAAGAAGTGGCGGACACGAAACAAATGCCGTTGTTCAAAATCGGCGACCTGTGTCCCTCATGTGGGCACGCGACGTTTGTGAACGAGGAAGGTTGTCGCAAGTGTTACAGTTGCGGACATAGCGAATGTTAAAATTCAGGGGCGAGCCAACGGCTCGCCCCTCTGTTTATCATCCTAAACTTTGGCGCACGAGCCAGACTGCTGCTTGCGTGCGCGATTCGACATTCAATTTGCGAAACAAAATAGTCAAATGATTCCTGACCGTTTTTTCGCTCATGCCGAGTTGATAGGCAATCATTTTGTTCGCATGTCCTTGCGCGACGAGTGTTAGGATTTCGTTTTGGCGTGGCGAGAGTTGAATCGTTTGCATGGTGACTCCTTATTTGAAAATGATCGGCAGATAGAGATTGGTGAGCAGACCTGATCCCCCGAACCAAAATCCGCCCGCGAGCGCGTAACTGCCGCCGCTCATCGCCCCGACATCGGCTTGCCCAATGGTGCCGCCAAGCGAGTACGCGTCGCCCGTACTAAACATCCCGCCGCCACCCTCAAGCGAACTCCAGGTTAGATCGTACGTGCCGCCGGATTGCGCAGAGGTGGTGACTTGGCTGAACGTGAGTGCAATGCTCAGAACGAAAATCGCCAAGACGATGCGCGTGACCTTGCGTTTCATCCTTTGCCTCCCCAGGGTCGCTTGACTAGCATCGCGCCGAGTAATGCACCAATTCCCAACACCATGAAATTCGTCTGTGTACCCGCCGAACCGGGGTTGTTGGTTTGCGCGAGCTGTTCTAGCGCGGTCATGCGTAATTCCAAATCGGTGATCTTTTTCTGTTGCGCGTCGCTTTGCGATTTCAAACCGGCGACCTGGGATTTGAGGTCTTGACTCTCTTGGTACAATCCCTGAATTGCCGCGAGCGCGACGCCGCTTTCATCCACGGTCGTAATGGATTTATCATCCGCGCCGAGTTTGAACGCCGCGTAAAAATCTTGCGCCATCGGTCCTAGATGACGAACGCGTGCATCCTCGGCTTTGTAATTCCACAAGGTGATGGGCATGTTCACGACTTGTGCCAGCACCGCTCGGCTATCTACAGTTTCAAAATTCGTTTTAAGGTTACGGTCTGACGCATTCGTCCATGCGCCACCCGCCGTCAGGCGTGCCCCGTTGCTCATCATGAGCAAGTTGGTTGCGTCATCCGGTTTCAAACTCATCACGTCGCCCTTGCCGTTTCGAAAAAAGTTCATAACGTTGTTTGTGCTGGGTCCAGCGACAATGTCCCAGGTATTGGCAGTGGTAACACCTATCCGCAAACGCGCATAGTCAGTCGTGTTCGTTTGGTCGATCCACATTTGAGGATTTGCCATGCCGCCACCTGATGCTACATGCAACTGTGCGGCAGGTGCGTTGGTGCCAACACCCATGCCCCCATTGGCGCGAACGAGGAATTGGTTCGCGGCGGTTGAGTTGAAATCGGTATAGTTAGCGTCTCCCCAGACGAACGTACCGTTGTGATTAGCGTTCGCTTGCGTGCCTGCCGCAAAACTATTGGTGCCTGCCGCAACATTGCCATTGCCGCCGGGAATCATTGCGCCGGCACCCGTTGCCTTGTTGCTCGATCCGCCTCCGACCACACTCCAATTGCCGCTTGCCGTATTGCTAATAATACTGGTTTGCGAGCCGATGGGGTAAAAGCCCCCGCCACCCCCCACTACTGAGGCATAGCCCGTTGCCTGATTGCCGAGTCCCCCGCTAATGGTTGCATACATGGCATTGGCGGTAGTCTTGTTGCCCATTCCGCCGCTGACTGTTGAGGCAGGGGCGTAAGCTTCATTGCCCCAGAGTGAATATCCACCAAACCCACCCCCGCCAATAAAGGCGCCATCGCCAATGGCTTTATTCATGGCACCCCCGCCAAACGTGGCGTTCCTACCACTGGCAAGGTTAAAGTAGCCCCCACCGATGGTGGCAATCTGACCGACAGTATTGCTATGGCCCCCGCCGATAGTACCATAACCTGCGGTAACCTGGTTGATTACACCACTACCGCCACCGCCACTAATCGTCGCTCCTTCGGCGCCGCTGTCTACCATGTTACCGCTGTAGCCGCCAATCACATTCGGAGTTGTTGCGGTCTGTTGCGTATACAATCCTGGGAGAGCCAACGCCAGTGGGGCAGGTGTCAATGCTTGGCGCGGCGCAAGCGTGGTGTAATTGCCACTGCCCGCCGGGCAACGCACGGCGATATTCAGCCAGCGCGCATCGCCCGTAATCGTTTTCGTGCCAAAATCAATTTGCGTAGTGAACAAGCCATTGCTCACCGTGACATTCGTCTGCGTTTGCGTCGTGCCAATCTGATTGCCGGCGGTCAGCGCATCGTACAAACCAAATTGGAAATCGCACGAACCATTGACCACACTGCCGCCGCTTTTAAGTTGCCCTTGATAGGTGAATGCCGTGCCCGCACTCGCGTAAGGCGATTTGACACTGCCGGGTGCTTTGGGCGGCGTGGGCTTGGGTCCCTGAGCATCGGCAATCGTGCTAGCAAACAACGTGGCAAGCAATACGAACAGTGAGACGAACATCATTTTGTTTTTCATGGTGTACCTCCAGAATAAATTGATCGTGCTTGATTTCACGGCTGACTGCGAATAATGAAAGGCAGATACAATGTCGAAGGCGTTGATGGCGCGAGTGAGATGACGAACTTGGATAGATACGCATCCATCCCACCCTGCGAAGCGCGATAATTCGTTCCGGTTCCTGGGTCGAAATCCACATTGCCCGGAACCGAAAAATAACCGGCGATGTACAACTGATTGTTTCCGTCAATGGTCGCATTCCATATCCCGTCTTGCCCGCTTCCGCCCCAGGTTTGCGCTCCCTGAAAATTTCCATTGGGATCGAATGTGGTGATCGAGCAATCCCACAGACCGTTCGAGGTGCGCGTGTCGCCCGCGCCGTCTGCGTCGAAGTTGACGGTGGCGGAATACACGCCGGTCACATGCAGATTGTTTTGTTGATCCACGACCAATCCGGCAGAAGCATCCGCGCTCGCGCCGCCCCAGGTTTTCATCCACAATAAATTGCCGGCGGAATCATATTTGCTGACAAACGCATCCAAGTCGCCATTGGCATGTGGATGAGCGGTGGTCGCCGGATTGAACTCGCAGGTTACGCAACCGTACCGACCACCCACGTAAATGTTGTCCGCGTGGTCAATCGTGACCATTTGGCCCGCGTCGTCCGTGCCTTGTCCGCCCCAGGTTCGCACCCACAGAAAATTGCCGGCAGAATCGAATTTCGAGAGGAACACATCCACGAGCGAGCCGCTATCGTGCGCGGGATGTTTGTCGCCATCGGGATGGTTGCCGGCGGGATCAAAGTTGATCGTCTTGCTGGCGTACATGCCTGCCACGTAGACGTAACCCAAACTATCTACGGCGACGCCGGGTCCATCATCGTACCCTTCGCCGCCCCAGGTTTTCGCCCATTGAAATGCGCCGTTGGACGTACTCAGTTTGACGAGGAACGCATCAAAGTGACCGTGATTCAGGTGAACATCATGCGCGCCGTACTGATCGAAATCGCATGATGCGCCCGACCAATCGCCTTGCACGTAGACGTAACCGGCTGGGTCTACGGCAACGCTATACGCTTCGCCGCCGCTGTTCGCGCCCCAGGTTTTCACCCATTGCGTCGTGCCATTCGAATTGAATTTGGCGGCAAAGACGTTGTTCGAACCCATCGGCGCGTTCGACGGGAAAACAAAACCCGAACCAAAATCCACCGTGCCCTGATACAATCCCACCACGTACACATTGCCGGCGCTGTCGAGGGCGATCCCATTCGCCGCATCGCGTCCCATGTAGGCGAGTCCACTGACCGGACCCGCGCCCCAGGTTCGCGTCCATTGCCAAGTTCCGCTCGCATTAAATTTGGTGAGGTAGGCATCAACCGTGTTGTTGTACGACGTGCGCGTCGCGCTTGGATTAGGACCGGCGGGATCAAAATTGACGGTGCCGGCAAATTCGCCAATCACGTAGACGTTGCCTGACGTGTCCACCGCCACGCCCTTTGCCATTTCGGTTGAACTGCCGCCCCAGGTTTTTACCCAGGCGAATGACGGGAGTACGGATCGCGGGGCGCGCGCCGAATCCGCCGTTGCAATCTGATCGTCCAGCATAAAAAGAGAGCCGGCGAGCAATGCCATCGCGACTAACACCAGTATAAATTTTTTCATGTTGCCGACCTCCCTGAAAATCAATTTCTATTGCAAGACCCCAAGGAAAAAATCCTTGGCATCTTGCCTTTGCATTTGAGAATGGAAACCAATGTCTTCCCAGGGTGAACTGCCCCTCACCTACTTTTTGATGAACGGGAGATACAGAAAAGAAGGCGCATTAAACACATACGCCGCCCCCTTGTTTTCATTATCGCCATTTGCACCAACCACGAGGGTTGAACCATCTGAACTCAGGGCAACCGAAGTGCCAAACCAGTCGTGAACCCCATTATTCGGATCCAGCAAGGTGGCATTGGCAGAGGAAAGCGATGACCACGCCACACCTGGCTTACTATTCACGTACGCCGCGCCATTGCTGTTATTAGCCTAGTCCGCGCCAACCGCGATAATTGTTCCATTTCCATTTGTGGCAACCGAGGAACCAAAATAGTCCCCCTCCGCGTTGTTCTCTGTCAAATGGGCGTGAGGAAATCCGGTGGTTGCCCAGCCCCCGCCGGGTTTGACATATACATGCGCCGCGCCGGTGTTTTGGTTTTCTCCAGACACGCCTGCTACAATCGTCGAGCCATCGCCACTGATCGCAACCGACGTACCCAAAGCGTCACCGCTTCTACTGTCCGTGTCCAACAAAGCCGCGTAAGGAGTCGAATC
>CAZPIR010000308.1:0-5273 GCA_964586085.1 uncultured Anaerolineaceae bacterium
CAAAACCTGGAAGGTTTCGTGGAAAAACAAAATGGAAAAGATTGTCGAATGCGTACCGAATTTTTCCGAAGGACGACGCGCGCAAGTCGTTGATGAAATTGTCAACGCAATGTTGTTGCCCGGCGTCAAGCTGCTCGACCGCGAGATGGACGCGGATCACAATCGTTGCGTGATTACACTCGTCGGCGAACCAGACATTATCGAGCGCGCAGTGTTTCACGGCATCGTTGCCGCCGCGCGCCTGATTGACCTTGACACGCATCGCGGACAACATCCGCGCATCGGCGCGACGGATGTGGTGCCGTTCGTGCCGGTCAGCGGTGTAACGATGGACGAGTGTGTGGCGATAGCGCGACGCCTGGGTGAGCGCGTCGGACGCGAGTTGCAAATTCCGGTTTATCTGTACGAGCACGCCGCGACGCGCCCCGAACGCCGTGACCTGGCATACATTCGGCGCGGCGAGTACGAAATACTCAAGCATGAAATCGAAACCAACGCGGAGCGCGCGCCGGATTTCGGTCCGAAAAAGTTGGGTCAAGCCGGTGCAACCGTGATTGGCGCGCGTCCGTATCTCATCGCGTTCAATGTCAATTTGGCGACCCAGGATTTGCAAATTGCCAAGGACATTGCGAGCACGCTTCGCGAACGCGGCGGCGGGCTGAAATCGGTCAAAGCCAAAGGATTCATGTTGCGCGAAAAAAATGTCGCGCAAGTTTCGATGAACCTGACCGATTTCAACGTGACGGGAATGTTAACCGCGTTTAATGCGGTGCAAGCCGAAGCGGAGAAACGCGGCGTCCAAATTTTAGAGAGCGAACTCGTCGGACTCGTGCCGCTCGAAGCATTGACGCAACTCGCGGCGCAAGCATTACACCTGCCGACCTTGAGCGCAAACCAGGTCGTCGAAATGAAAATTCACGGCGAATAAAAAAGGAGTTCTTGATGTCATTCGCTTCCGATTCCGTGCAAACATTTCTGGACCAACTCGCGTCCGACCAACCGGTTCCCGGCGGCGGGACGGTCGCCGCGTTGAGCGGCTCGCTCGGTGCGTCGCTCGTGGCGATGGTGTGCCGCTTGACGATTGGGCGCAAAGGGTACGAAGCCGTCAACGCTGAAATGCAAACGATCCTGGGTCGCGCCGAAAAATTGCAAATCGAATTGCGTGACTTGATGCAAGCGGACACGGATGCGTACGCGCGCGTGATGGACGCATACAAGTTACCCAAGAGTGCGGACGCGGAAAAACTTGCACGCACACAGGCGATCCAGGATGCGCTCAAACACGCGGTAAAAGTGCCGATGCGTGTTGCCGAGTTGTGCGCCGAGGTGCTTGCGCTTGCGCGCCCGGTTGCCGAGCACGGCAACAAGAACGCGGCGAGCGATGGCGGCGTCGGCGCGTTGATGGCGCACGCCGGTTTGCGCGGCGCGCTGTTCAACGTGTTGATCAATCTCGGCTCGATTCACGACGCGACATTTGTCCAAGACCATCGCGCGCGGGTGAATCAATTCGTCGTCGAGGCGGAACAACGCCAGCGCGACATCTTGGCGATTGTCGAAAGTAGATTCTAAAATGTCCGACCCGATGCGTTTGATTTTAGATGGGGAATCTCTGACGATTGAAGATGTCGTTGCTGTCGCACACAATCCGGCAATCCAGGTCGAGCTTGACGAGGAAGCGCGGAATGCTGTGCGTCGCGCCGCGCAAGCCGTCCAGGATTTTATCGCGCGCGGCGACATTATTTATGGCATCACGACCGGTTTTGGCGCATTCAAGGATCGCATCATTCCGGCGGAGCAGGTCGCGCAACTGCAACGCAACATTTTGATCAGTCACGCCGTCGGCGTGGGCGAACCGCTTGACCCAGCCACCACACGCGCGATGATGTTGATTCGCGCGAACACGCTCGCGCAGGGACATTCGGGCATTCGCGAACAGACCTTGGAGTTGTTGATTGACTTGCTCAATCGCGGCGTGTTGCCGGTGATTCCGTCCCAGGGTTCGTTGGGCGCGAGCGGCGACCTGGCTCCGTTGGCGCACATGGCTTTGCCGTTGATTGGAATGGGCGAAGTGATATATCGCGGCGAAAAATTATCGGGCGCGGATGCGCTCGCGCGTGTTGGTTTGTCGCCGATCACGCTGACCGCGAAAGAAGGTTTGGCGTTGACGAATGGCACGACGATGATGAACGCGCTCGGTATTCTCGTCACGCATCACGCCGAAAACCTGGCGTGCATTGCTGACCTTGCCGGCGCGTTGAGTCTCGAAGCATTACACGGCACGCCGCGCGCGTTCGATGCGCGCATTCACGCGGTGCGCCCGCACCCACGCCAGATCGAATGCGCGGCGTTCATGCGGCAGTTAATTGAGGGGAGCACTTTTACGCGCCCGGATGATCCGCTCAACGTGCAGGATGCATACACGTTGCGTTGTATTCCCCAGGTTCACGGCGCGGTGCGCGATGCGATTGCGTACGCGCGCTGGGTGATGACGATTGAACTCAATTCGACGACTGACAATCCCTTGATTTTTTTCGACGAGCACGACACGCCGACAGTTCTCTCTGGCGGAAATTTTCACGGCGAACCGTTGGCGATTGCGATGGATTATCTGGGTATTGCGATAACTGAAATGGGCAACATCTCGGAACGGCGCTTGGCGCGATTGGTGGATGCCGCGAGCAACAATCATGTCCTGCCGGGATTTTTGATCGAGCAGGGCGGCGTCAATTCCGGTTTCATGTTGACCCAGTACACTGCCGCATCACTCGCGTCCGAGAACAAGGTGCTTGCGCATCCGGCAAGTGTGGATACGATTCCCACGTCGGCGAACATCGAAGACCATGTGAGCATGGGACCGGCGGCGGCGCGTCAGGCACGCCAGATCACCGACAATGTGGAACGCATCCTGGCGTTGGAATTATTTGCGGCGGTGCAGGGCATTGATTTTCGCCGGCGCGTGCTGGGGGCGAACGCAATCCTGGGACGCGGGACACGTCCGGCGTTCGACCTGATTCGCCAACACATTCCTTTTCTGGAACAAGATACGCTGATGTATCCGCACATTGAGACGATGCGCCGATTGATCGCCAATGGCAGTTTGCTTGCGGCGGTCAAGCAAGCGACCAGTGATTGACGCGCCGCTAAAAATAATGGACGTCTACAGGCTTTTGGGATGTGGTGTTAATCAAAACAACATCTCAATCACTTGTTAATCAAATCTAAATATCTACCGCTTATCCTAGAGTCAATCACACAAGGCGTATTTGCAGTGCGCCGACTCTAGGAGGTTTTTTATGCAAAACAAATTTCACTTGCTCGGACGATTGACGCTGATGGTGCTCGTTGCCTTGATGCTCGCGGCGTGTTCGTCCGTGACGACGAGCGCACAAACGATTGCGCTGAACTATCCCATCGTGGACACGGGACAAACACATTGCTACAACAACACCCAGCAAATAGTTTGCCCGGCAAGTGGCGCGGCATTTTTCGGACAGGATGCCCAGTTCGTTAGCAACGTGCCGAGTTACAACGACAACGGCGATGGCACGATCACCGACCTCGTAACCGGGTTGATGTGGCAGAAAACTCCGGGAAGCAAGGTTACATTCGCAAACGCGCTCGCCGGGGCAAAAGCGTTGAACCTGGGCGGCTATGCCGATTGGCGCGTGCCAACAATCAAAGAACTCTACTCGCTCATCAATTTTGATGGCACGGATCCCAACACGATGAGTACGGACACGTCGGGGCTGACGCCGTTCATCAACATCCAGTATTTCGATTTTCAGTACGGCAACCCAAGCGCGGGCGAGCGTGTGATTGACGCGCAGTACTGGTCGAGTACCGAGTACGTGAGCACGACGATGAACGGATTTGCGACCACGTTCGGCGTGAACTTTGCAGACGGGCGCATCAAGGGGTACGGACGCAATTCGCCGCGCGGTGAAATGACCCAGTATGTGCGCTACGTGCGTGGCAATCCGAATTACGGCGTGAACGATTTCGTTGCGAACAACGATGGCACGATCACCGACAATGCGACGGGGTTGATGTGGTCGCAAGCGGATAGCAAGATCGGAATGAATTGGCAAGCGGCGCTCGCGTGGGTGCAAACCAAGAACGCCGAAAATTATCTGGGATACAACGATTGGCGTTTGCCAAACGCAAAAGAATTGCAAAGCATCGTGGATTACAAACGCTCGCCCGACGCGACCAACTCGGCGGCGATTGATCCGCTGTTCAACGTCACGGCGATTACAAACGAACTCGGCAAATCGGATTATCCGTTTTACTGGACGAGCACAACGCACATTTCGTCAAACAGTTCCGGCGCGACGGCGGTCTATCTCGCGTTCGGTCGCGCAACGGGTTATATGAACGGGGCGTGGGTGGATGTGCACGGCGCGGGCGCGCAACGCAGTGATCCCAAAACTGGTAACGCATCGAGTTATCCTCAGGGGCGCGGACCGCAGGGCGATGCAATTCAAATCAACAATTTTGTGCGCGTGGTGCGTGGCGGCAACGTTGCGTTCACGACAAACACGGCGGGAGTAACCGCCACGCCATCGGCGAACCTGGGTCAACCACCAATGCAAAATCAGTTGCCGCCAAATCAAAACGCAACGGGCAATCGCACGGGCGGCAGAGTAACCGCGCTCAACGGCAACACAATCTCGGTTGAAAATCCGCAAGGCAAAGACACAATCGTCGTGAACGCGAACACAAAATTCACAATGAACGGACAAGCCAGTACGCTTGCGAGTGTGACCGTCGGCAAATTCATCGAGGTCATCGGGCAACAAAACAACGCGACCTGGGTTGCCTCTCAGATAACGATCAGTGATCGTCCGCCGATACAACCGCCGATGGGTGGAATGCCGCCAGGGAGATAAGCCAATTGAAACGACGCACGCGCAAGATTTTTCTTGCGCGTGCGTTTTTGCGCACCGCGCAAAATCTTAATTCGATCTGAAATATTTGCTAACAACTCCTTAACACACATCCAGTATTCTGTCACCAACTCAGACACGGAGGTTTCAAATGAGACACAACATTTTGGCAACTGGATGCAAGATCGTTTTCCTGGTTTTGATGCTGATGCTGGCATCTTGCGCGCCGACGATGATCGCGGCACAAAGCAATCCACCGGAAAAAATCGCGCAAGCAACCTTGAACACCGACGGCGCAAAATTCACAATGGAACAAACGCTCTCTGACCAAGCCCAGCTCACGACGATTGCGTTCGATGGTCTGTCATTTCTCACCGGCTCGCTCGG
>CAZPIR010000309.1:0-4404 GCA_964586085.1 uncultured Anaerolineaceae bacterium
GGTGCATTCAACAGCACGAATGGCGCGGCGCGATTCGCATCGCCACGCCATGTCCGTTCAATCCGCACTTGTTCGTTGTCCTTGCCAGTTGCTTGCATAGTTGGTGGATATGGATTACTGATTAATGTCCAAGTCTCGTCCTGTTAATGCACGATAGTCTGCTCTGATACTTTGCCGGATGTATACTCGTAATTCAGACCACTTGGAAAAATCTCCACGTAGGAAAGGATCACAATACTGACGCAAAGCGGTAGCATAAACACTCAAGCGATATTCCTCCCAAGCCGCTTCGCGTTGTAGCTCTCGGATTAGTGTTTCCTTGAAACTCTGCGTAATATCCTCGCCTGCCCAATATGCTCGATATGCCTCCATATATTCTGAGTGTGCCCAATCTGGATTGGTGGCAGGGACAAAGGGTGAAATAATGATTTTATCCTTTCCACGTGAAAAGAATTCTGCAACCCAATTTACAAGAGCCGTCTTTGCAGAGACCGGCCCCACGCTGACGCCAAGACTATCATCGCGATCATGCAGAATCTCTACGATGGTTGTGTGCGTGCTATATTCGATCAAACTACTCAAGATGTAAACGCTGGGATCGTTTTCATCAAATGAATGGCTTGGACCGGTAAATCCATATTGTTCATTCAGGAACGCAAAGTGACGCCTAATCATGTTCAGGTAAGGTTTAGATGTCATGGTTTTACTCCGGGTACAAGTTTCATTCTATCATGCAACGTCACTCACGTTTAGCATCACCACGCGTTAGGTGATATATTTTTTTCGTCGTTACCGTCGTAAAAGAATTCACGTAAACAGCGCCAACTGTCTCGCGGGCGCGCGACCATTCAACAGCACGAATGGCGCGGCGCGATTCGCATCCGCGCCGATGCGCGCGAGTTGCTCGATGGCGCTGAACGGCGACGCGCGTCGCATTGCGAGGATGCGCGAGACGGATGTCGGTCCGATACCGGGGACGCGGAGCAATTGTTCTTTGCTCGCGCGATTCAACTCGATGGGGAAAAATTCGGGGTGCGCCGTTGCCCACATCGTTTTCGGGTCGGCTTGCGTTGGCAAATTGCCGCTCGCATCGAAAACCAAATCGTCGAACACGAAACCGTACTGCCGAAACAGAAAATCAGTTTGATACAAACGATTCTCGCGCACCAGCGAGGTCGGCGCGTGATTTTCGAGCGGCGTGTTCTCGATGGGCTGGAACGCGGAATAATAAATGCGCGCCATTTGCAAATCGCGATAGAGCAAGGTCGTGCGCGTGAGAATGTCGCGGTCGCGTTCGTCCGCCGCGCCGACGACGAATTGCGTCGTCAACGTTTTGCGCGCGAGCGCAGGATTTTTCGCAATCAGTTTGCGCGCGGTTTGCAACGGCGCGAGCAATTCCTCGGTGTAGCGTTTCATCGGCGACAGCTTGGACAAAAATTCCGACGAGGGCGCTTGGATGTTGACCGACACGCGGTCGGCGAGTTGGAGGGCGCGTTCGATTGCCGCGTCTCGCGCGCCGGGCATCAGCTTCACATGCAGGTATCCGCGAAACGCGAACTTGCCGCGCAACAATTCTGCCGTCGCCAACATTTTTTCCATCGTGCGCGTGCCGCCGCCGACCACGCCGCTCGAAATGAAAATCGCTTCGGCGAGGCGCGCACGATGAATCTGGTCGAACGTCTCGGCGAGTTCGTCGGGTTTGAACGTCGCGCGCGGCACATCGCGTCCGCGTCGCGTCGCGCAATAGAAACAATCTTTTTCGCACGCGTTCGTCTGCAAAATCTTGAGCATCTTGATTTGCTTGCCATCGGGGCGCACCGCCGGATAAATCCAGCGACCGATGTCATCGCGCACGCGTTTCTGTCCCTCGCCGCACGTGCCGCACGCGAGGTCGGCTTGCGCCGCGCCGCCGAGCAAATCGAGTTTCGCTTGAGTGTCCATCACGCTGAATTATAGCGAACATCCGTTCGTGTGTCAACGAGCGCGGAATGAACGAAATTTTATTTTGACTTGCGCCGCAAACAGGCGTAGACTCTGGATGGAATTTATGATTTTGGATTTTCGATTTCTGATTTGCCCAATCGAAAACCCAAAATCCAAAATCGAGGAATCATGTCTCTCATCCAAACGGAAAATCTAACCAAAGTGTACGGCGCTGGCGAAACCGCGATCACCGCCCTCGACCAGGTCAACCTCAGCGTCCATTCCGGCGAGTTGGTCGCCGTGATGGGACCGAGTGGTTGCGGCAAATCCACCTTGTTGCATTTGCTCGGCGGCTTCGATCGCCCGACCCAGGGCAGTGTGAGCATCGAAGATCAGCCGCTCGCCAAACTCTCGGACGATGCGATTTCAAAATTGCGCCGTCACAAAATCGGCTTTGTCTTTCAATTTTTCAATCTCATTCCGATTTTGTCGGCGGTCGAAAACGCGGCGCTCCCATTGTTGCTCGACGGCGCTAGCCCGACGCAGGCAAAACGCAAAGCGAGCGAACGATTGACCCAGGTGGGCTTGGGCGCGCGACTCAACAATCGCCCCGATCAACTTTCCGCCGGACAACAACAACGCGTCGCAATTGCGCGCGCGCTCATCACCGATCCGCTCCTGGTTCTCGCCGACGAACCGACCGGCAACCTCGACACCAAAGCGGCAAACGAGATCGCCGTGCTGTTGCGCCAGGTCGCCAAGGATTGGGGACACACCGTGTTGATGGTGTCGCACGATCCCAGCATCGCCGCGTACGCCGAACGCATCATCATGATGCGCGACGGAAAAATTGTCGAAGACAAACGGAATGGATAATTGGAAATTGGAATGATCCAATCCAACCTCCAACTTCCAAGAAGGGCACGATGAACTTTCAGCTTACCCTTGCCGCTCGCTATTTGGGCGGGCGCAAGTTACGCACCTTCCTCACCACGCTCGCGATTGTGATTGGCGTGATGGTGATTTTTGGCATGGGCATTTACCTGCCCTCGTTCACGAATGCGTTTGAAAAAAGTTTGCTTTCCGCCTCCGGGCAAACCGACGTGATGATCACGCACAAAACCGGCGAATCATTTTCGGCGACGATGTTGAACCGCATCAAAGCAGTCAACGGCGTCGCGGTCAGCGCCGGGTCGCTCGAACGGGTCATCAATCTGCCGCCCAACTTTTTCGGCAAGAACTCGACGGTCACGGCATTGTCGCTCGTCGGCATTGACCCGGCGGTTGCGCCGGATTTGCACGAGTATCACATCACCCAGGGGCGATTTTTGCGACAAGGTGATGGCAACGTCGCGGTAATTTCAGAGCGGCTCGCCGATGCGGTCGGCGTGAAACTGAACGACACGCTCAAACTGCCCACGACCCAGGGCGTCGTCAAGTTGACGATTGTCGGCTTGCAACCGGGACGCGCACTCGTCGGCAACGAGCCAGTCCTCGTCACGCTGGCGCAAGCGCAAAAATTACTCGACGCACCCGGCCGCGTCAACAGCATCGAAGCAAATCTCACGACGAAAGACAAGGTGGAAACCGAAGCCATCGTCAACAATATCAAAGCGCAACTCGGCAACACGTACACGCTCGGCGGATTGACGAGCGGTTCGGAATTTCTTGGCGCGATGCAGATGGCGCAAATCATTTTCAATCTGTTCGGGTTCCTCACGCTCGCGATGGGCGGGTTTATCATTTTCAACACATTCCGCACGATTGTCGCCGAGCGTCGGCACGACATTGGCATGTTGCGCGCGATTGGCGCGAATCGCGCGACCATTGTCGGTTTTGTGTTGACCGAAGGATTGGTGCAAGGCATCATCGGCACGGCAATTGGCATTGGGCTGGGTTATCTGCTTGGCGTTTTGATTACCGTTGGCACAAGTTCGGTCATCAAAAATATCATGAACCTGGAAATGACCGCCGTCGTCGAGCCGTCGCTTGTGCTTGTTTCGATTGCCCTGGGTGTCGGCGTGACCTTGTTCGCGGGGCTGTTGCCGGCGTTGAGCGCGAGTCGCGTCACGCCACTCGAAGCGATTCGTCCCTCACTCGGCGAAACGATGCAGAGCATCAGTCGCGTCGGCACCATCATCGGCGTGGTGATGATTACCGTCGCATTAGTCGGACTGCTCGTTGGCAATTTTGCGCTCGTCGCGCTCGGCGGATTTTTGTTTCTGATCGGCTTGGTGCTCATCGCACCGGCACTTGTCAAGCCGATTGCGAATTGGTTCGGCGCACTGCTCGCACTGATTTTTGCGCGCGATGGCACGGGCGAACTCGCACAAGCGGGTGTGCGCGTCTCAGCCGAAAGCGACGCGCTGGTTCTTGCGAATGATCTGCTGGCCGTGCGCGTGCCTTCCGAGACAGATAAGGTTGCGGAGAACCCTCCACCGCCAATCCACATTGCTCTATTAGCTATGCAGACCGTCACTT
>CAZPIR010000309.1:4414-5273 GCA_964586085.1 uncultured Anaerolineaceae bacterium
GCGGCAATCACTGCCAGCGCGACGATGATTGGTCTTGCGATTGTGGTGGGCGCGGGCGGGATGATGTTCAGCATGACCGGCATGGTGATGGGCTTGTTCAGCAAAACCTTGGGCAATGATTATTTGCTCATCCCGCCTTCGATTGCAATTTGGAAAGGCGACGTGGGCGCGAGCGAAACGCTCAAGGGAAAAATCAGTTCGATTCCCGGTGTTGGCGTCGTCAGTTCGTTGCGATACGCGCAATCGTCCTTGCAATCCGCCGCCATCAAGGGCGCGGGCGAGGCAACCATTTCGGTGCTGGGCATTGACCCGGTCGAGTATCCCAAAATTTCGGGGCTGGATTTTCAAAGCGGGAATGCGCAAGAGGCATTCACCGCGCTCGCCGCCGATGAACGCACCACGGTCATCAACGGCATTCTTGCCGCAACTGCCAATCTCAAGGTCGGCGATATAATTCCGCTGGCAACACCCACCGGGCAACACGATTATCGCATCGTCGCGATTGGCAGTGAAGTGTTGAGCATGAAAATCAACACGGCATACATTTCGCAAACGAACATGAAATTGGATTTCAACAAGAGCGAGGATGTTTTTTATCAGATTGATCTTGCGCCAGGCGCCGACCCTGCCCTAGCAGAACAATGGCTCAATCAAATCGTCGCGGACTATCCGCAATTTCGTCTCGTCGCCGGGCGCGAGTACACGGCGGAATTCGCACAACAGTACGACGCGATCTTTGTCGGGTTTTACATTCTGCTCGGCGTGCTCGCGTTTCCGTCACTCATCGCAATCCTCAACACACTCGCGATTGGCGTCATCGAGCGCACGCGCGAGATCGGCATGTTGCGCGCGATTGGCG
>CAZPIR010000310.1:0-5221 GCA_964586085.1 uncultured Anaerolineaceae bacterium
CCAAGCCGTAATGAGATTTACCTTTAGTGCGCGGATAATAATTGACCTGGACTTCGCCAATCGTAAAACCTTGCGCGGCGGCAAGAATCAAAATGTAGCGATGCCAGTCCGAACGCAGATGAATGCTCTCGACGACCTCGCGGCGAAACGCCTTGATCCAATTCATATCGTGCACAGTCAAACCGAACAAGCGACGCGACACCACGTTCGCAATCGTGGACGCAAGCACTTTGCCATCGCGTCGTCCCTGCCGCCATCCGGCAACCACATCGAATCCCTCGTTGATTTTCGCGTACAGTTTCGGAATGTCTTCACTCGGATCGGATTCGAGGTCGGCGGGGAGAAAAATCACCACGTCGCCGCGACAGTGTCGAAAACCGGTCCGCATCGCTTCGGTCAAGCCAAGCGATTTGCGATGGCGCAACAAATGCACAAACGGATAACGCACAGCACACGCTTGCGCCTCGTCCCAGGTCGCATCGGTCGAGCCGTCGTCCACGCAAACAATTTCACCGGTCACATTCAGTGCGGCGAATGCTTGCGCGATTTTATCAAAGAGCGGAGTGATGTTGCCGGCTTCGTTGCGCGCCGGAATGAAAACAGAAATTTGCATCGCGCGCGATTATAACATCAAGCCCCGAATTGGACAAACAAATCTGCGAAAAAATCATTTTCAATTTTTGGATTTTTCGCGGGGAACGTTGTATACTGAATGCACAGACACCCAATACCCGGATAGGTGGTCGAGATGAAAAAAATTTTCCTTGCGCTGATGCTTGCCGTTGGACTGATGACGTTATTCGCGTTTGTCGCGCTCGCCGCGCCAACCTTGACAAGCGTCAATTCCCAGGTCACACTTCTCGGCGATGGCAAGTTGAACGTGCGCTATCAACTCGTCTTTTTCGAGAATGAGCCGCGCAATCAAATCACCACGTTCGGTCCGCTCGATCCGCAACATCAAATCTCGGAAGCGACGATTGAAGATGCGCGCAACAGTTCACGCGCCACGCTCACGAGTCTCGGCGACAACAAGTACCGCGTCAGTTTTCCGTTCACGACACAAGCCGGCAAAACGTACACCTTCACCGTGCGTTATATCGTGAATCGCGCACTCGATACCACACAACGCAACGGCGCAGATTATCGTGTGGTGAATTGGTCGCCGCCGCAATGGGGCTTGGCAATCGGCGAGCAAACCATCACGTTCATCACGCCCATCGAATTGCCGGCGAACATCACGCAACCTGAGCAAGTGACACAAGCAATCGTCTCGCAATCTGGGATCGTTGAAGATTCGGCGAGCAAATCGTCGTTCGATCGCTGGATTTATTACCCCACGTCCGATTCCGCGAGCGGCAAAAATTATCTTTCGATTTTTACGTCCAAGAAAAATATCCCGGTCGAAGGCAAACTCAACGCGCGCTTTTATGTGCCTGCCAAATATTTTGCGACCATTCCTCCCCAGCCCACCGCGCCCGCGCGCGCACCCGTCGGCGCCGCCGCGCAACCAACCGACCCGGCCGTGCCCACCTCGTCGGACAATGAAGCGATTTGGATTCTCGGTTTGGTCGGCACAGTCTTTGTCGCCATCGGCGGATTCATCGCGCTCGTCTTTGGCTTGGTCATGTATCAAGGCGCGCGTCCACGTCGCGAGCCGGTCGTGTACCAACCACCCGAAATTGAAATCGAGACATTTGAGAAACCCGGTCAAGTGCCGGACTTGAACGCGATTGAAGCGGCATTGTACGTCGGCAACAATATCAAGGTCATCACCTTGATTGTCCTGTCGCTTGTCGAACGCGGCGCGTTGAGCATTGTGAACCGCAAACCACTCCAACTCGAAGTGATTGATGCAAACAAGGCGACGACCGATTACGAACGCGTCCTCATGAATGCGATTGCGGACGATGGCACAATTCCGGCGGAGGCGCAAAAGAAAATCATGGCGGCGGTGTCCGCGCAACTCGCCACGAAAATTTGGAATGCCGATCCGGTCGCCACGCGCAAATCGTACCAGCAACGCGCGGACGATGCGTGGCGCGAGTACGAACACGCCGAGCCAAGCGCGCGCCCGATCATCGTGCATGATAACTATCCCTGGATTTTGTTGTCGAACAATTATCATCCGCTCGAAGAAACCGGCGGCGCGAGTGGCGGCGGATCGTCATCGCGTGATAAATCTTTGCCGCCCCTTGTCGCCGGGGCGAATCAACTCGCCACCGTGTTCGAAGGATTCGCGAGCAACACCGCGCGCCAAATGGAACAGACGGCGGTTGCCTTGACCGGCGGCACGACAAAAGAGGGTACGCCGGAGCAAGTTGGATACTCTGCGTGTCACAGCGCGTGTCACTCGGCATGTCATTCCGCGTGCGTGCACGATGCGTGTCACTCGGCGTGCGTGCATTCAAATTGTCACGATGCGTGTCACAGCGCGTGCGATTGTCACAGCGCGTGTCACTCGGCGTGTCACAGTGCGTGTGTGAGTAATTTTTAATGAACGAACGCCTCCAACAATTCACGGAACATTTTGTCGCGAGCACGCGCGAGTATATTTTCATTCGTCCCGCCGACCGCTTGTTGATTTTGCGACCGAACAAAACATATCATCTCAACGCGACGGCAACGGAAATGTTACACACACTGTACACGAGCGAGCCAGTAAACGTGGACGCACTCGTGCGCGATGTCGCGACGCGCTATCACACGCCGGTCGAACAGATCGAACGTGACCTGGATCGGTTGCTCGACAGTTTACGCTTGATGTTGCAAAATCAATCCACACGCGGCGCGGCAGTGCGACGCACACCGTTTGGCTCGCACGAAATCAAATTTCCGGTGCTGTCCGAAATCGCGTTGACGTATCGGTGCAACAATCGTTGCACGTTTTGTTATGCAAGCGCGCCTGATCGCGCGCACGATGTGCCGGAAATGCAGACCGAAGAAATCAAGCACATCATTGATAAAATCGTCGCGCAAGCCCAGGTGCCGACCATCTCGTTCACCGGCGGCGAACCGACTCTGCGGCTCGATTTGCCGGAATTGATTGCGTACGCGAAATCGAAAAAGATGCGCGTCAATCTCATCACGAACGGCACACGATGCGCGAATGAAAAATTCGTCGCCGAGTTGAAAAACGCCGGACTCGATTCGGCGCAGGTCAGTCTCGAAGCGGCGGATGAAGCGGTGCACAATTTGATCGTGGGCAATCCGCACGCGTACGCGCAAACGGTGCAGGGCATCCAGAATCTCAAAGCCGCCGGCATTCACACGCACACAAACACGACGATCAATCAGCACAATCGCGAGCACCTGTTCGCGCTGATTGATTTTCTCGCCAACCTGGGTCAGGAATATCTTTCGATGAACATGGTCATTCGCACGGGTGATGCGATTGCCAGTAGTCAGAATCCAGAATTGGGCTACCGCGATATTGGACAACTTGTACTCAATCTCAAGAAACATGCGGAAGAACGTGGGATGCGTTTTGTGTGGTACTCGCCGGTGCCGTACTGTTTGTTCAACCCCGCGCAACATGGGCTGGGTTCGCAATCGTGCGCGGCGGCGGATGGTTTGCTCTCGGTCAATCCGGCGGGCGATGTTCTGCCCTGTTCGAGTTTCGAGCAAGGCATTGGCAATTTGTTGCGCGAGGATTTCGATGCGATTTGGCAAACGCGCACGGCGAAATACTGGCGCAAAAAAGAATTCCTCCCGCCCGATTGTCACGGTTGCGAAATGGCAAACCTGTGTTGCGGCGCGTGCCCGCTCTACTGGGACGAGGTCGGCAGTTTCGCAGAGATTCGCGATGCCGCGCCACGCCACGCGCCCGCGTGGGAAAATGCGATCTGGCAAGCCAAGCGTCGCTGGATCGGTCAAGTCAAAGGAGTGGGTGTGTCATGAGTCCTGCCTTTAGCACAATCAAGCTGTACGATTTTCTCGGCAATGAACGCAAGCGCATCGCCAACGCCTTTAACGAGGTCGAAGAGATTCAAAAAGATTATCAAGGCGCGTACACCAAATTCAAAATCGACCATGACAAGACCTTGCGCGAACTCGGCGCCCAACTCGACCTGGCAGCCCTCGACCCCGAATGGCGCAAACAAATTGATCAACGCATGCCGGTCGAAAAGACCTGGGTCGCGGACCGGCTCGCCGAACTCAACCGGAACATTGCTCAAGCCGTCGAGTTGGCAGATGGCTTGATCGCGAAATCGAAAAAGGAGCAAGCCGATCTGCGCGCGCTCAATCCCAAATCGAACGACCAGGAAGAAAAACTCAAAACACAACTCGAACGCTGGAAAAACACGCTCGACCAATTGAACGCCCAGGTCGCTCAGCTTGCCGGTGGATTCGGGTTTGTGTCCAACACGTTCAAAATTCAAGAACTGGATCGCGAACGAAATCGCGTGGTTGGACGTTTGGAAGAAATCGAAAAGCAACTTGCCAAGGTGCGCAAAGATTGGCAAGACCTGCACGCGATGGCAGACAAGAACGTGGGCAACTGGCGCGAGGAATGGCAAAAGGCAACGACGCGCGTGGCAACGTTGAAACAGGAACGCGACTATCTTGCGGCAAACCCGGACACGGTGGCGCGACAACGCGCGGTCAACCATGTGTTCGACAATCTTAAAACGCCGACGAGCAATGCCGCGCTCGCGCCGATGGTCGCGCTCAATCATGCGACGGATGATTATCAAGCCGCGCTGGGTTCGATTGCCGGCATCCTGGGCGTGATGAAAGGCGTGGACGAGGGGCTGGGACGATTCAGCAACAGCGTCAAGGCATTACTCGACGAGCAAAATCGCAACAGTCAATATCTTGCGCCGCGCAACATCAACGTCCCCGACGCCGTGATCGCGTTTGGCAAAACCTGGGATGATCTCGCGGCGAAAGCGAAAGATGAAAAAGCGTACCACGAACATCCCAAAGATTTTGTCGTCGCGATGAAACCTTTTCTCGAAACACAATTGACCACACCGCAAATCAAAAATTATTTCGACACGCTGGGCGCGGGGTTGAAACAGGCAACAGGTGGCTGGAGGCGCAAATGAATCGCGTGATTTATTTTGGCGTGTTCGGCGTTTCGATTTTACTGCTCGCTGGCGGCGCCTTGTTCTTGTGCGCGGCAATGGCCGAGCCGCAACGCTTCTGGCTCGCGATTGTGTTGCTCGCGTTCGGTTTGGTCGGCACGGGCTGGAGTGCGTGGTCGTACCGCCAATGGGCA
>CAZPIR010000311.1:0-3460 GCA_964586085.1 uncultured Anaerolineaceae bacterium
AGATGATGCCGGACGATGGATTGAAAATCCTCGAAAAGTTCGACGCGATTTATCTCGGCGCGGTGGGCATGCCGACGCTCGTGCCGGATAATGTGACGCTCTGGGGCTTGCTGTTGCCGATTCGCAAAAGTTTTCAACAGTACATCAACCTGCGCCCCATTCGTTTACTGCCTGGGTTGTCGGGTCCGCTCAAAGGCAAAGGACCGGACGACATTAACTTTGTGTGCGTGCGCGAAAATTCGGAAGGCGAGTACGCCGGGGCAGGTGGGCGCGTGCACGTGGACACGGACAACGAGGTCGCGATTCAAACGAGTGTGTTCACGCGCCACGCGGTCGAACGCGTGATGCGATTAGCATTTGCGCTTGCGCAAAAATCGGACAAGAAAAAATTGACGAGCGTTACCAAATCGAACGCGTGTCAGTACTCGATGGTGTTCTGGGATGAAGTGTTTGCGAAACTCGCGCCGCAATATCCCGAAATCAAAACGGACAAATGGCACATTGATTCGATGTGCGCGCGCTTTGTCACGCATCCGCAAACGCTCGATGTCGTCGTCGCGTCGAACTTGTTCGCCGACATTCTCACCGACCTGGGCGGCGCGATTCAAGGTTCGCTCGGCACACCGCCCAGCGCAAACCTGAATCCCGAACGCCAATACCCTTCGATGTTCGAGCCGGTGCACGGAAGCGCGCCAGACATTTACGGCAAAAAAATCTCCAATCCCATCGGCACGATTTGGGCGGGCGCGATGATGCTCGACTGGCTCAGTGAAAAAACGGCGAGCGAACGCGTGATGCAGGGTATCATCTCGGTTACCCAAGATGGAAAAGTGCTCACGCCCGACCTCGGCGGACACGCGAACACCATCGAATGCGGCGATGCGATTTGTAAAGCGATTATTCAGTAGTCAGATTTCTGACGACTGACTACTGATTACTGAATCTAGGAGCAACCTATGAAACTAACTACTCCACTCACCGATGAAATTTTGGAAACACTGCACGCGGGCGATAACGTCGAAATCACCGGCACGATTTACGTGGGTCGCGACGCGGCGCATAAACGCTTGGTCGAAGCGCTCGACCGAGGCGAAAAACTGCCGGCGGATTTGAAAGGGCAGGTCATTTACTACATGGGACCCTCGCCGACGAAACCAGGTCAGGTCATCGGCTCGGCGGGACCGACGACGAGCGGGCGCATGGATCGTTACGCGCCGCGCTTGATGGAAATCGGACTCAAGGGTATGATCGGCAAGGGCTTGCGCTTGCCGCCGGTCAAGGATGCGATGAAAAAATACAAAGCCGTCTACTTTGCCGCGACGGGCGGCGCGGCGGCGTTGATTTCGCAACGCATCAAACAAGCCAAAGTGATTGCATACGATGACCTCGGCGCGGAAGCATTGCAGGAATTGCAAGTCGAGAATTTCCCAGTGATCGTCGTCAACGACATTTTTGGCGGCGATGCGTACGAGGATGGCAAGAAACAGTACGCGCGAAAATAATTCGCGTATCGTAAAGAAAACCCAGGTGATGGTAGCGCGACCATGACCTGGGTTTTACTTTGCGCGGTACTTTTACCGGACTATTCGATGATTTGTAAACGGTTTAGAATAAAGCAAATTGGCTTGCCAAAAACGAGGTGGGCAAATGAGCATGTTGGCTAAACGACTTTGGTTTGTCTTGTTCTTGCTGGTATTCTTGCTCGTGCCAGCAATCGCTCTGGCGGTCGAAGTACCTCCCGCCGGCAGTACTTTTTTTGTGCAGACGAATGGACCAACCGATCCTATCGGCGATGGCGATTGGTTTGCAAGCAGTGCGAATGGGGTGGGGGCAGGTTATCATTATTTCGAGGTGAATGTGCCGTGCGGGTGGTCGTCGTCGCGCCCAGTCTACTTTGATTTGTTCAGCCCGATGATGTATTCCTCGAACAATGGCACGGATGAACCAGGTGCGGGTGGTCCTTATACGACCACGTTCGAGTTGTACGGATTGAGTACGACGGTGCGTCCCACGGCAACTGATCCACATGAACCAGAGCCGGGAGCGGTAGGTTCGCTGACCAGCCAAACTTTTGTCTCGAGTACGTTGTCCGAGCAATGGTATCGTTTCTATACATTGGCGACGCCGGCGTGCGGCAAGTATCTCTTGCGCGCGGAAACGCATGGCGCGGATCAAAACGGCTGGCGTTTGCGTGTGGGCTGGGACAGCGACAGCAATCCGAACAATGCCACCGATGCGAATTACGACAATCCCGACGGACTGCCGGGCACGAACGATGAAATTGCGATTGGCATTCTGCAAGCCGCGTACCAGCAAGACAGCAACTTGACCCAGTGTTTGACGTTCTATCAATTCGTGCCGCCCAACCAAACCGCGATTGGTTTTCACAATTTCGATGGCGACTGGGATTTTATGTGCGGCAATTCGTCGGCAAATTGTCGGATTCGTTATTATGCGCCGAGCGATGGGTACGACGCGAATGCGTGGAGCGGTGGCACGGTCGGCACGGTTAGCAACAATAGCGTGTGGAACACCGGTACGCAGACCAATCGCGCCACCGGCGACGTGGTAAGCAATCCCGAACCGGGGTGGTGGCGCATCGTCTCGTGTATCAGCCACCACAACCAGTTTATTCAGGAAGGGCAGACCGCGCAGACCTTGTTTTACAACGCGCCGGCGACGCCGCAGATGAGTTTGAGCGACACGGATTTTCGTCTTGTCACCGCGCCGAACCGCGTGATGACGTACACGCTCGCGTTCACCAACACGTCGAACGCAACCAGTTCGCCCGGCGCGGCGACGAACTTGCGCATCACGGATACGCTCGAACTGGCGCGCGTGGATTATCAAGCGTGTGGTTATGATGCGCCGTACACCGGCACGTGTAACCTGGTTGGCAATCAAGTTGTGTTTGTGCCCGATGGCTGGGTGAATGCGGGCGCGACGTTTAGCGTGTGGGTGCGCGTGCAAACGAAAGCCGATGTGACGAACGGCAACGTTACCAACACGGCGACCTTGACCTTCAAGGATAGTCTGGGCAACTTGTTTCCCGATGTGACCGCCAACGACGTGGACACGGCTCTGCCGACGGCGGTTACGCTTTCGCATTTTGACGCGATAGAAAACACGGATGCAATGAGGCATCTGCTATTGGGCGCACTGTTCGCGATGTTGAGCGTGACCATCGTTTGGATTCGGCATCGGTCGCGCGCCAAATAAAATTTCCCGGTCTGACACGGAGCGACGTGTGGTATAATGCCCGCGTCGCTTTTGATTTGTCGGCTCAGGGATGGATGTCATGCGGATTATCATCTTTGGTGATTTGCACGCGAACGTCGAAACACTCGTCGCGCTGAACATGGTCGAGCAACCGCCGGACGCCGTGTTCTTTCTCGGCGATGCGGTCGGGTACGGTCCCGATCCCGCGCCCTGCGTGGATTGGCTTCGCCGATTTGTCAAA
>CAZPIR010000311.1:3470-5219 GCA_964586085.1 uncultured Anaerolineaceae bacterium
TGCGCGGCGATCACGATTACGCGATTGCGACCGGCGCGGATTTTGCGACGCCGCCAGAGTATCGTCCGCTTGCCCTCGCGACGAACGCGCACACGTTGCGTATGTTGCGCGTGAACGATTTGCGCTGGCTCGCCGGTCTGCCGACCACGCTCCGTGTCGAGATGGGCGGCGCGAAATTTTTTCTCGCGCACTCGTCGCCGCGTGATGCCGCCAGCCCCGGTCTCGATTTTGCCACCATGGCCGACGATACCCTGCGCGCCGAATTGGCAGGCATTGATGCCGATGTGGTTTTGCTCGGTCACACGCACGTCCCCGCGATTCGCAAAATCGGCGACACGCACATTGTCAATCCTGGGTCGCTTGGTCAGCCGCGACATGGTTTGCCGAGCGCAACGTACGCGTTATGGGAAGATGGCAACCTCCGCATCAAACACATTGATTACGATCCCTCGATCACGCAAAACAAATTGGCGCTGATGATGCTCGAACCCGAGATTGAAAGGCGGCTGAAAGAGTTGTTGGGCAAAGGAATGTAATCGAATCGGAATCCACGCATGATGCTGTTATCAAATTCCCAGTTTACCATTGAGCGTTTCACAACCATCCCGGAGCAACACCTTGCTTCGTTTCGCGCGATTTACGAATCGAGTTTTCCGCCGGCGGAGCGAGCAGATTTTAGTGATTATGTTTGTTGTATTGCGAACGGCGCGCGTTGGTTCTTTGGCGCGGTTCGCCGCAACGAGCTGATTGGTTTCGCCACCTTTGTGCCGGAGATTGCGCCGTGTGTGCACTTGCTTGAATACCTGGCAATCGCCTCCTCGGCACGCAACGAAGGACTGGGCGGTACATTGTTCGATCAGGTCGCACATGCGCTCGACGCCGATTTTTTGCTCGAAGTTGAATCGGACGATGAATGTGCAGACGACGAGCGTGAGATGCGTCAACGCCGCCTCCGATTTTATGAGCGGCATGGTGCGCAAATTGTGACCGGGATGGATTATCGCGCGCCGCGTTTGGATGGCGAAGGGGTTCTGCCAATGAAATTGATGTGGTGGTCATCACACCAAAACCCCGTTCCGCAAGCTCGCGTGCTCGCTGAATGTGTGCGAGGAATTTATACCCAGGTTTATCAGTTGAAGCAGGAACATCCGCTCGTGCAGATGTTGTTGCGAGCGGAATAATCGCATTTGGTTGGTTGAGTGTCTGGGCTGTTTGAAAATCAGCTTGCTTGGTGGAGAGCATTTTATCTATGTTGATCCGAATGGTGCGCCCCCTTGTGCTTGTGCTCGTCCCTTTGGTTATTTTTTTCGTTTTTGTCGCGACGGCAAATGTCAACCAAGCCGCCCCGCTTCAATCGGCAACCCCTACGCCACTTTCCCCGCAACCAGTCGGTGCGCGCGTGCCACGTTACCAACCTACCGTAGATGCGAATACGGTGGCAATGTATCGTTTCGATTCGGTCATCGGCAACGTGGTGCCCGATGAATTGGGTTTGCATCCCGGCACATTGAACGGTAATGCGTCGTTGACCGCCGGTTTGTTTGGTCATGCTTTGCGCACGGATGGGGTGGGTTCGTACATGCGGATTGGCAACCTGGGCGCGCTGAGTGCGGGCACGCTCGAAGCATACCTGGATTTGAGTTCGGCGTGCCAGTACGCCTCTAGCCATTTTTCGATCATTTCTGCCGGCGGCGAATATGGTTCCGGGCAATCGGCGCTCCGTATGTTTGTAGATGGCATGATGATGTT
>CAZPIR010000312.1:0-5218 GCA_964586085.1 uncultured Anaerolineaceae bacterium
ATGTTTTTTGCGTGACACGCTCGACGTGGCGCGCCAAGTGCCGGAAGTGACGCGCTTGATTGCGTATGCGCCGTTGGATGCGAAAAATTATTTCGCGCAACTTGCGCCCGACTATGTGCTCATTCCCCAAATCGGCGATGATTTAGGTGCGCGACTTGATCACGCCTTGACGACTTGTTTGAGCGATGGTTTTGCGCGCGTGGTGATTATGGATAGCGATAGTCCGTCGCTTCCGGCGCGTTGTCTTGTGGCGGCATTCGCTGAACTAGAACGCGCGGATGTCGTCCTGGGTCCCTGCGACGATGGCGGCTATTATCTCATCGGGGTCAAGCGACCTCAGCCGCGTTTGGTGCGCCAGGTTGAAATGTCTACGCCCAATGTTTTGCGCGATACGCTCGCGCTGGCGCGGGAGGAAAATTTGCGCGTTGCGTTGTTGGAATCCTGGTTCGATGTGGACACCGTTGCCGAGCTGGAGCATTTGCGTGCGGATTTGTGCGCGGCACGAGAGGATGTTGCGCCGCATACCCGGAAATTTCTGGTGAACCGATGAATGTGGATGTGATTATTCCGGCGTTGAACGAAGCTGGCAACATCGAGGCGTTGGTACGCGAAACGCTCGCGCAATCTGTTCGTCACGTGCTTGTTGTGGACAACAACTCGACGGACGAAACCGGCGCACTGGCGAAACGCGCCGGCGCGCACGTCATCGTCGAAACGCGGCGCGGATATGGTTATGCGTGCGCGGCAGGCGTCGCCGCGAGTGATGCTGATGTGTTGGTGTTTCTCGATGGCGATTTCAGTTTTGCGCCCAGCGAACTACCGCGTTTGCTCGTGCCGCTCGCCGAACAACGCGCCGACCTGGTGCTTGGCTCGCGCAAACTGGGCTATATCGAACCTGGCTCGATGCCGGTGCAACAACGATTTGGCAATGCGCTCATCGCGTGGCTCATTCGCGGTTTGTACGGGCTAACGCTCACCGACCTGGGTCCCTATCGCGCGGTGCGTCGCCATCTTGTGTCGGCGCTGGATATGCGCGAGATGACGTACGGCTGGCACACCGAGATGATCGTCAAGGTGGCACGGCGACGCGCACGTATCGTCGAGGTGCCGGTCTCGTGGCACTCTCGACGTGCCGGTCAATCGAAAGTGAGTGGCACTTTACGCGGTACGATTCTCGCCGGCTATCATTTACTCACAGTCACATTGCGGTACGCGCGTTGAATCGTGTGGCAGGTTTTCCAGTGCGCACAGGTGTCACAAAATTCGGAATGGGGAGGACGCGATTTCAGGGCTTGATAGTTTGCGTGTTCACGCTCGCAATGCTATAATGCGCGCGGAGGTAACCGCATGGCTTGGCGAAGATGGAGTGTGATCGTTGTTTTGCTCTTGGCAAATTATCTTGTATTCAGTATCATGGCGACCTGGCTATTTTCCGTGCCGTCCGTGATGCCGCCGACACACGTGCCCAAACCAACCTTTACTCCCGGTGGCAAAGAGTGGAAACAAGTGGACCCGTTGACGTACGAGTTCCTCACACCCAGCCCAACCGTCACGTTGACGCGGCGACCGGGTGCGACGGGCACACCCGCCACGCCGGCATCGGCAACTGTTGCGGCGACGGCTACGCTCACGGCAACACTCGCTGTTACCGACACGGCAACTTTCACGCCTACTGCAACCGTGACTGCGACGCTTGGCGCATTGACGATCACGCCAACCATTACTGCCACCAGCACAATCACGCGCTAGACGCGACAGTAAATTTTTTTGGCAATCCCCAACCCGTTTTCGACTTTATGCGCGAAGACGGGTTTATTTTTATGGCTCTTGAATCGCAATGCATTTGGGTCTATAATTGACTTGTAGAAAAGGAGGGCACGATGTTCGTCACGCGAACGATTGGCGTCCTCGCCACCGCGCTAGTTATCATCCTCGTCTTGTCGAGTTGCGCGCCGCCAGAGGCGCGTCCACTCGTCATCATTGTTTCGCCGATCACGGATACTGTGGTCGAAGTCAACACGGATGTGCTCATCAAAGCCACCGCCACCGATGTGTCCGGCGTGGCACGCATCGAGTTGTATGCCAACGGCACACTCGTTGCCGCTGAATCCAATCCCGCCGTTGTCACCGGCAATTACTCGGCTGTGTTGCATTGGATGCCGCGCTTGCCCGGCAATTACACGCTCGAAGCACGCGCAGTCAGTTACACGAATCAGCTCAGCGAACCAGCTAGCATCAAGGTTATCGCCATCGCGTCTACCGTTCGTCCGACCAACACGCCGACCTTGATTCCCACTCTCACTCCATCGTTGACCGCAACCCGCGCGCCTTCGCCAACGGGCACGCCCGCGCCGACCACGCCCGCCCCGGTCAGTCCAACGATACCCAACGCGCCGACCGCTACATCCACCATTACGCCGACGGCGACGAGCACACCCACGCGCACATCCACACCCGTGCCGCCTGCCGCGCCCACCGGTTTGAATGTGACGATGGTTGGACAAACGAATGTCGAACTCGCGTGGAACGATATTTCGAGCGATGAAGAGGCGTTCAAAATTTATGCGGTCAATGCCGGCGGCGATGTTGTGCTCGCGCAACGCGAACCACATCCCGCAATTGGTAACACTACGTTTACGGTTACGAATCTCGTTTGCAACAAAACCTACAATCTGTACGTCAAAGGATTGCGCGGTACGCTCGAATCGGCGGCGAGCAACACGGTCATCCTGACGACGGATCCCTGCACGCCGACGAATGTCGTCGCGCCGAGCCATACCGGACAAACTATCACGGTGAATTGGACGGATAACACGACGACGCCGGAAGAAACCGGGTTCAAGATTTATTTTGGTACTACCTTAAAGAAAACGGTCGCCGCACATCCGGGCACCGGCGCAACTTCGACGACGATCACCGGCTTGGATTGCGGCACGCTCTACACCGATATTCGCGTGAGTGTAGTCAATAACTCGCGCGAATCGCCGCGCAGTGCGAGCGCGGGCGCGGACACGACCTCGCCGTGCCAAATCAAAATCGAATTTACGCGTGTGGACATCAAGGATGTGCCGGGACACAACTTGCTCAACGCGGTGCCAGTGCGCTTGACCTTGACCGCCGAAGACCAAACCAAGTCCTGGCCCTCGGCAACCGGCAATGAGAAAATTCGCCCGGGGAGCAACGCCAGTTTTAACATCGTGTCGAACGTGGCGAATAATCGTGATGCGCCGCTCGACATTGCCGTGCGCGTCGAAGATGTCGGCGACACGCCGCTCGACCTGGGCATTGTTAAAACGAGTCTGGGTGGCGACGCGACGACGAATTTCGGTCAAGGGAGTCGTACACTCGAAAACGCGTTTTTCAAAATTTATTTTACGATCACCGTGACCACACCGCCCTAGTCGTTGCGTGATCCGTGACGACCGGCAAAGGAGGCAAAATGGAACACGGGAAAATCTTGATCATTGACCGGGACGACGCGACTGCCACCTCACTTCAGTTACCGCTCGATGCCGAAGGATACGAGGTGTTTCGCGCCGTGAATGCCAACGAAGGATTGGCTTTGCTCAAGCAAATTCAGCCCGATCTCATCATCCTGGACGCGCTCACCGATTCGACCGCCGAGGGGGTTCGAGTGAGCATGGCGTTGCGCAACCCCACGCCGTCATCCGAGTACGGTGGGTTTCACCACATACCGATCATCATGCTCACCGCGATTCACTCTGGCAATGCCCTGCGCTTGGAGCCCGAAAAAGATTTTCTGGCGAGCGATTCACTGATTGAAAAATCTGTCGCGCCGGAAAAATTACTGGAAGAGGTCAAGCGACGCCTTGCTGTCCACGCCTGAACGCAAAACCCCGCCCTCGTTGTGAGAGCGGGGTTTTGATTTATTCAACCAGCACAATCATCACATCATTTAAATTCGTGTTGGTTGGTCCGGTGATGAGCAAATCGTCGAGCGGCTTGAAAAAATGGTACGCGTCGTTTTCCTCAAGAAACGTGCGCGCGTCTAACCCGCGTGCCAGCGCGCGCGCGAACGTGTCGCCATCGGCGAGCGCGCCTGCCGCATCGGTCGGACCATCTGTGCCATCCGTGCCGCCGCTTAACACACACACGTTCGGCATGCCCGCCATTTCAATCGCCGCCGCAAGCGCGAGTTCCTGGTTGCGCCCGCCCTTGCCTTGTCCGCGCACCATCACGGTCGTTTCGCCGCCGGCAATCAAGCACGCCGGTTTTGCGATGGGACGATTCGTCGCAGAAATTTCTTGAGCGATGGCGACGAGCACGCGCGCCACTTCGCGTGCCTCGCCTTGCACAAACGTCGAGAGCAAAAGCGGATTGAAACCACGTTCGCGCGCCGCTTGCATTGCCGCATCGCACGCAATCGCATTGTCTGCGACGATGACATTTTGCACGCGTGCGAAAATCGCATCGCCGGCTTTGGGCGTGTCGGCGATCTCGCCGCGCGTGCCGCGTTCGATATGTGCGACGACACATGCCGGAATTTGTGCGTGCACGCCGCGCCGTTCAATGACATCAAGTGCATCGGCAAACGTCGTCGTGTCCGGTGCCGTTGGTCCTGATGCAATTGTGTCGAGCGGCGAACCCAGGACATCCGAAAGAATCAAGGAAATGATTGGCGCGTTCGATTGACGCGCGAGTTGCCCGCCCTTGACCTGAGAAAAGTGTTTGCGAAGTGTGTTGAGTTCGTTAATTGTTGCGCCTGCGCGCAAAAGTGCGTTGGTTGTTGCGCGCAAATCGTCGAGCGTCACGCCGGCGACGAGCGATTCGAGCAAAGCCGAGCCGCCACCGGAAATCACGCAAATCACCAGGTCGTCCGGCGTGGTTGCGTGCAACACCGTCAAAATGTTTTCCGCGCCACGCAAACTATTTTCGTCCGGCAGAGGATGCCCAGCTTCGGTCAGTTTGATTTTTTGCAAAGCAACCGTGTGTTCGTACTTGACGCTGACCGCGCCGCCAACAATTTTATCGCCCAAAATTTGTTCGACGGCTTGCGCCATTGCCGCACTCGCTTTGCCGAAACCAATCACAAACACGCGTTGCGCACGAGCGAGATCGTACGTGCGTCCATCCACGAGCAAACGATTGCCATCGCGTTGCATTGCGCGTTGCACCGCGGCACGCGCATCTGCTGTTGCGAGTGCCGCGTGAAAAATGTCGAGTGCTGATTGGCGTAGATTCATTTGGTCAACTCGCT